>JAIXZB010000135.1 GCA_027489915.1 Rickettsiales bacterium
CACCTGCGTCAATTTCTTCTCTAGTTAACACTCTTGGGGGATTATTTGTATCAAATCGCAGGGCTTGTGTTTTACTTTGATTTTCTGGTGATTCGGCAACGCGAACAAATCTGCCAGCTAATGTAAATGCAGCACTAGATGTGTCTGCTCTACCATTTGCTAGGTTCATCCCTAAATACGGAGCGAGTAAGCTGGTTTCAGGGCGATCATTTAGCCGCTGTGGGTTAGCATTAACATCTGCGCTGTTGCGAAGAAGCCCAATACAAAATTCACCAACAGGTGGGTTTGGTATGCGTTGGCGCGGTGGGTTTTTGACGCGTTCCTCATAACGCTCAGCTCGCTCTCCGTTCATGCAGGTGATACGTGCGATGTGATAGCTGCGATCTGTATTAGCTCCAGTTACTGCTGGTTCCACATCTGGATGTGGTCTGCGAGGGGCTGGTTCAGCAGGATTTTGCGGAGCTGTTTGTTGTTGGCGTCGTTGCTGTGGGCTGATGCCATCGGCTATGTCGAATTCACCTGGTTTTTTTGCTGCTTCGGCCATGGTGTGGACTCCCTTTATTTTAATAACTTGTTAAGAACTTAGCATACCAGATGCCCCAAAATGATGACGGGGGTGTGACGCTTTCGTGAAAGTTTTGTGACGGTGGGGGTGTGTGGATAAGTTGGCAGTGGGTTGTAATGATCTATGCAGTATTCGCTTTAGATTTTGCGAGTGCCTGTTCTCATCGCTGCGCTAGCACTTGTGCCTCATGCGCGTCGCTATGCCGTTGGCATGGTTTGGGTGCATTCGACCCGAGAGATCCTGTGCTGCGCGTTGCGCACACAAGATGACGAGGTATCGGTGGGTGTTACCAGCCGCTTAGTTCGCGGCGGATGATGGATTCTAGCAGGGCGATGTGGGGGGCGGTGGCGTTTAGGCAGGGGATGTAGGTGAAGGTTTCGCCGCCGTGCTCTAAGAAGGTATCGCGCAGGCCCATGTTGAGCTCTTCTAGGGTTTCGATGCAATCGGAGGCGAAGCCCGGAGAGAGTATGGTGAGGTGCTTTTTGCCCTCTTTGGCCAAGGCTTCGACGGTTTGCTGGGTGTAGGGCTTGAGCCATTCTTTGGGGCCGAAGCGGGATTGGAAAGTGGTGTGCCATGATTCTTTTGGCCAGCCGAGTTGCTCGCGCAGCAGGCGCGAGGTTTTCTGGCAATAGCAATGGTAGGGATCGCCTTGATCGAAATATTTTTTGGGCAGGCCGTGGAAGGAGCAAAGAATGGCATCGGGTTTTGGGGTTGCTTCTGTGAGCGTGTTGCGCACGGATTCGGCAAGCGCACTTATATAGAGTGGATCATCGTGATAGGCGGGGGCGGTACGGATGGCGGGTTGGCGCTTTAAGGTTTGAGCGATAGCAAATACTTTATCATACGCACTGGCGGTGGTGGTGGCGCTGTATTGTGGATAGAGGGCGACAGCGAGGACGCGGGTGCAGCCTGCATCAAGCAGCTTTTGCAGCGCGGATTCGGTGCTGGGGTTGCCGTAGCGCATGCCCCATTCGATGATGATGTGCGCATCGCTTGCGAAGCGGGCTTGCAGTGCAGTGGTTTGATTGCGCGTGTGGGTTTTGAGGGGGGACTCGTTTAATTCGTGGTTCCAGATTTGGCTGTAGGCATGGGCGGATTTGCGTGGGCGGGTGCGTAGGATGATGCCATGCAGAATGGGCATCCACAGCCAGCGTGGGGCATCAATCACCCGTGCGTCAGCCAAGAATTCGGCGAGGTAGCGGCGCACGGATTTGGTGTCGCAGCCATCGGGTGTGCCGAGATTGAGGAGGAGTACGCCCGTTTTTTGCGGGAGTACGGGGGGATGATTTTCGGGCAAATGTGTGTGCATGGGGAGGGGTTATAGAGTGAATGGTGAGTGGTGAATAGTGAATTGTGTAGGGCTATTGTTTTAGTGTGATAATGGGATATATGGAAGATATACAATCAAGGAGGGAATATGGCATCGCTTAAAGGTAAGACGGCAATTGTAACGGGTTCGACCAGTGGGATTGGTGAGGGCATTGCAAAAGTGCTGGCACGCGAGGGTGCGAATATTCTTTTCAACGGGTTTGGTGACAGGGCAGCGATTGATGTGCTGGTTGCGGATGTTGCAAAAACATATGGTGTTAAAACAGCCTATTCGCCTGCGGATATGAGTAAGCCTGATGAGGTTGCTGGCATGGTGGCGACGGCTGCAAAGGAATTTGGTTCGGTGGATGTGCTGGTGAATAATGCAGGGATTCAGCACACGGCGCTGATTGAAGATTTCCCGACCGAGAAATGGGATGCAATACTTGCCATCAATTTATCTTCGGCGTTTCATAGCATGAAGGCGGCGATACCACTTATGAAGAAACAGAATTCGGGGCGTATCATCAATATCGCTTCAGCGCATGGGTTGGTGGCGAGTGCTCAGAAATCGGCCTATGTGGCATCGAAACATGCGATTATGGGACTGACCAAAGTGGTGGCGCTTGAGAATGCACAGACGGGTATTACTTGTAATACGATTTGCCCTGGATGGGTGCATACACCGCTGGTGCAGAAGCAGATTGAAGACAAGGCTGCGGCAAAAGGGTGCAGTGTGGAGCAGGCAACGAAGGATTTGCTGGCAGAAAAAGAGCCAACGCTGCGCTTTACGACGCCAGAGCATATTGGTGAGCTGGTGGTGTTTTTGTGCTCGGAGGCGGCGAGCAATATTACTGGCACACACATATCCGCCGATGGCGGCTGGACGGCACAATAATACGGAGCGTGAACGCGGCGAATTACTGCGTCGTGGAGTTGCTCAGTCGGTCATGTAGCGCTGCTACACTCCCTCCTTGCGCTACTGCACTCCTTGTACTTCACTCGCGTTGACGCTCCTCTAACCATAGGTGTTTTTATGGCTGCTCGGAAAAAAATGAAGAAGTTGAACCTTGCGTTGCAAGGGGGCGGGGCGCATGGGGCATATACGTGGGGTGTGCTGGATAGGCTGCTTGAGGAAGAGGATATTGAGATTGCGGCGATTAGTGGCACCAGTGCAGGGGCGATGAATGCTGCCGTACTGGTGGATGGGATGGCGGAAGGTGGCAGGGCACGCGCAAAGCTTCAGCTTGAGGAATTCTGGCGTGAGATAAGTGAATATAGCAGTATATTCAGTCCTGTGCAGCACACGGCTATGGATCAAATTCAGGAAGCGTGGGGAGTGCCTGCGATGGCATTTTCGGCGATGGATGCGATTAGCCGTACCTTTAGCCCATATGAGCTTAATCCGCTGAATTTTAATCCACTGCGTGATGTGCTTCAGCGTACGGTAAATTTTGATTTACTCCAGAAAAAGGCGCATACGATTGGATTATTTGTGACGGCAACATCGGTGGAAACTGGGCAGCCGCGCGTGTTTGAGTGCGATGAAATTACGCTTGATGTGCTGATGGCTTCGGCGTGTTTACCGACGATGTTTCATGCGGTAGAAATTGAGGGCGCGCCTTACTGGGATGGCGGGTATATGGGCAATCCATCGATTTGGCCGCTGATTTATCGCTCTACTTGCACGGATGTACTGCTGGTGGAAATCAACCCGCCTTACCGTGCGGGAACGCCCAAGACGGCGCTTGATATCATGAACCGTATCAATGAAATCAGTTTTAATTCGAGCCTGATTGCCGAGATGCGTGCCATTAATTTTGTGAAGAAATTGATTCACAAGGGCGAGCTTGCGGAGGGGGATTACAAGAATATTCACATGCATATGGTGGGTGTACCCGAGGCGATGCATGCGCTGGGTGCGCAAAGTAAGCTGCATGTGGACTGGGAGTTCTTTCAGCAGCTCCATGCGCTCGGGCATGAGGCGGCAGCGCGCTGGATTCGTGCGCACAAGAAAGATATCAATGAGAAATCATCGTTTGATATTGAATCGGTATTTTTGAGTAACCGCTATGCAATGCGGCAGAAGAAAAAACAGGCGAAGTAGTTACAGCAAATCGTAGCTGCTGAAGGAGTAGGTGCCGGATTCGCTGATGATGACGTGATCGTGTATGGTGATGTTCACGGATTTTGCGGCCTCGACAATTTTTTTGGTCATATCGATATCGGCTTTGGAGGGGGTTGGGTCGCCGCTTGGGTGATTGTGTAGCAGCACCAGTGCGGAGGCGGAAAGCTCGAGCGCGCGTTTGATGATTTCACGCGGATAGACAGGGGTGTGATCGACGGTGCCACGCTGGAGGACTTCATCGGCGATGAGTGCGTTGCGGTGATTGAGGAATAATACGCGGAACTCTTCGATTTTGCTTTTGCCCATGACGAGCTGGCAATAATCCATGAGGGCAGCCCATGACTGGATAATGGGGCGGTCTTTTACTTCGGCCTTCAAAAGCCGCTGGCTTGAAATAAGAATCATTTTAAGGGCGGCTATGGTGGCGTCGCCCACTTCATCGATTTTGGAGAGTTCGGCGCTATCGGCGTGGATAACGGCATCGAAGCTGCCGAAATGTTTGAGCAGGCGTTTGGCCAAGGGTTTGGTATCGCCACGTGGGCGGGCAGAAAATAATATCATTTCAAGCAACTCGTAGTCGGCTATGTGTTCGCCGCCAGGTTTTAGGAATCTGTCACGCAGGCGCTGCCGGTGACCAAGAAAATGCAAAGTTTCTTCATTCATGCGTTGCTAAATCCGTTATACATCGTAGTAATCTATCTACAGGTTAGGCAATAGAAGCACAAGATAGATGCAAGGCATAGACGATAGTGAACGTGATCATCTGTTGTGGCTGTCCAGTTCGGGGCAGGAAGGCAGGCGTGCGCATTTTGCAGGCGAAGATTTACGCGGGGTAAGTTTTGCTGGCCGCCAGTTATCGCAGGCAAATTTCAGAGGGGCGCAACTTGAAGGCGCCGATTTTTCGGGTGCGGATATTACGTTTGCGGATTTTACGGAAGCCCAGATGCAAGCGGTGGTAATGAAAGATGTGCAAGCGCATGGTGCGGTGTTCAAGATGACACATGCGCAGCGCATGCGGATTGCTAGTTCGGATTTTAGCAATTCGAACTGGCATGGTGCGGATGCGCAAAATGCAGTTTTTGAAGCGGTGCAATGGGCGGATGCGGAATTTCGTGAAGCTACACTTGATAACTCTCAGTGGCGTGATTGTGCGTGCGTACGTATGGGTGCGAGGGCTGCATCGATGCAGCATGTGGTGTTGCAGCGTGTGGATTTTGAGCAAGCAGATTTGCGTGAGCTGCGCGGTGCGCATGCACAGTTTGAGGATGTGGTTTTTAAGGATACGGAATGCCGTGGCGCCAGTTTTGATGCTGCGCAATTTTTACGCACCGATGTGGCACATGCGCGTGAGCTTGCACCTGAGTGGCAATCGCTTGCGCGTGGCAGTTTAGAGGCGGCGCTTGAGAAGGAGCGCGCGCAGCTTGCGCAGGAAAAAACGCAGGTGCTGCGCGACAAAGAAGCGACCGAGAAATTGAAGGCAGAAGTAGAATTGGTGCGTGCAGACATACGCACGGCGCAGCAGCAGGTGGATCAGCAGATGCTGGATGTTAAGGCCCGCGCAGCATCGCTTGATGGGCAATCGGAAAGGCTTGTGATTGCGGGGGGTATGTGCAAGCGATATAGCAGGCCGCTGATGATTATTGCGGCGTTATGGTGTATTGTTTCTTCGATGATTATTACGGTGATTTTATACCAGATAAGCCTTGTTGGATTTGATAAGTTAAAGCTGCTGGAGATTGGTGTGGTAGCAGGCGCTGTGGTTGCGCTTTTGCTGATGCATTCTTTGTCGGCGATGTTTGTATTCAAGGCTGGGCGCGCGCTTGATGAGGTTAGCCCTGCTGCGCCCGAGTAATTATGGGCTTTGCCCTTGCGCAGTGGGCATTAAGGCATTACACTTCATAGTAGATAAAAATAAAAGCAGGATAGTATGAGTTTTCAATCTGTGTGTGTGTTTTGTGGCGCACAAAATGCCGTTCCGAAGGAACATTTAGATATTGCAACAACGCTTGGTGAAGATTTGGCGAATGCGGGCAGAACCCTCGTATATGGCGGTGGTGACTGTGGCCTGATGGGGCGTACGGCCAATGCCGCACTTCAAGCAAAGGGCAAAGTGGTGGGGGTTTTTCCGCGTGGATTGCGCCGTATTGAAGTGGAGCATCAGGGGTTATCGGAGATGTTTCTGGTGGACACGATGCATGAGCGCAAACAGATTATGTATGATCAGTCGGATGTGTTTGTGATTCTACCTGGTGGTTGCGGCACATTGGATGAAATGTTTGAGGTGATTACGTGGCGGCAGATTGGTATTCATGACAAGCCTGTGATTATTTTTAACCATAACGGGTATTGGGATCATTTGATTGGGTTACTCAACCATATGATTGATACAGGCTTTGCGCGGCCTGAAACGCGGAAGTTTTATTCGGTGGTCAATACCTATGCTGATTTGCGTAGTGCGCTGCAAATGGGAAATGATTAATTTCAATAGGTTAAATTGTGCATGACGGTGAGAATTCATCGAATTGTCACACGCAATAGCTATTGTTTTGCATAAAATCATTTCATGGAATTACGAAAACCAGAAACTGTTGTGCATTCTATTCAGCATTTGGCGCGTGGTGCGCAGGCTGAAAAACAGGATGTACGTGCACAGGACAGCATTCGCGCAACGGAACAGCGTGTGCAGATGCCACCAAGTGATGAGGTGGTGCGCTATGAAAAGCTTCGCAAGGATGCAGATGGTGGCCTTGTAACTAATGG
>JAIXZB010000084.1 GCA_027489915.1 Rickettsiales bacterium
AAAGCCCACGCATGGCTGCACGCCAATGCACAAGTGATTGAACAAAAGGTGAAAGGGGAAAAACTAGCAATGAAAGTGCGTATCAGCCCCATGAACGCCGCGCGCTACATACGGCAGTTTGGTTAACGTAGAGCGCTGGTAGATTGTGTGTATTGGTGATGCGTAAGCGCTGCCATGCCAACACCAATCATCAACTGCGCCGCCGTCATAGCATACGCACTGAACGGAATCTCAGGCTTCACCTCAGTATCTGAATTACTTGCCTTCACAAGCTGCACGGCACTCGTAATTCCCGAATAAAGACTCATCCCCGTAATCAACGCCGAAATACCAATTCCAAGCTGATGCTCTTTGGGTAATTGTTTGAAGTTCTCCAAAATACCCTTTGAAGCAGGTTTAGATACAACAGATTCTGGCTTAGCCTCTGCGCGATTCCGCAACATAGCTACCACATCTGCATTATAAGCAGGAGCTTCAGGGCCAGGAACAACATTCGGCAACGACTTCAAAATATCACCAGAAGAAATATTCAAAAGCTTAGGCTTGAGCGATTGAATTGCAGCTCCATGAGTGGTCTCACGACCTTTTGTAGCTATAAGCTTATCAAGCCCAGCCTGTATCGCTGCAGGAGATTTTCCTTGCCATTGCTCATGCCCCTGCACAGCCTCAATTTGCTTTAATAAATGAGCAATGTCACCCTCACTGTGCCCTTTGCCTTTAAGCTGCTTTGTAAGATTTTGTACAACCTGTGCGAAAACATCCTGCACAGAAGCAGTCGTAAAACCAGCAGGATTGCGCGTTATATCTGTCATAAGAAAGATAGTATCCTAAATCAGTCATATTATTTATGACAACTGCGTGAAATTATACCGAACGTGCAGGCAAAACACCTTTGGTCGCCGCCAGATAAAGCACCGATGCACCCGCAAACATGCTAAAAGCACCCACAAACATCCGCGTATAGTTTGGCTGTTCTTTGGAAGGATCGTTCGTGCCAGCCACGCGCTCTGTTGCACCTTTCACTAGCTGGCTCACACCTTGGCCAGCAAGCACTGCACCCACTGCAACCCCCGTTGCCTTAATACCAAGTTCTTTATAATGCCCATTCTGATAAGCGGATGTAAAGCTTGGAACAACAGCATCCAAATCGCGTTTGGCATTCTGCGCTACATTCTTCCAATGTTCCTTCACACTCATAAACATATTATAGCCAGAAACCCCAAAACCAAATATGACAATTCGGTGAAATCACACGCCAAAAAACATGGCTATTTCTTCCTCTCTTCGTCGCACAAGCCCAGGCAACACTCTTCCAGAAGCGCGCACCCAGCGCATCCATTGATAGCGTATAGATACTTCATCGCCGCGCTCTACCGCACGCCGTAATTGTGAACGCTGCAATGCCGCAGCACCCACGTTGAACGTAAAACTCACCAACGCATCATATTCATACTGAAAGAGAGGACGTTTAACCAATCGCATCACCGCACGCTCTGCAATACCCACATCCAACCGCAATAACTGACTCGCCGCCGCCTCATCCAATGCATCCTCAAACTGCTCATGCGGCAACACCACATGCCCATACCCAATAGTTTTATGCCCCGCAGGACACACATAAGTCTGCGCAGAAAACCCCTCAAACCGCTTGATAAGCGCAAGGCCTGCATCCGAAATCCGCATCACGCCACCTTGCGTGAACGCACAATGGCACGCTGGCCAAACCAGAACCCAATAATTGCTGTGAATAGCGCCACATCATCCTGCGTCCACAGCAGCACCAGTGCTTGCTGAACCGATATTTCCTGCCATGGCAACGCTGGATGCATCAATACGTGAAACTGTGCAATTTTTACCGCTGCATATATCAAGCAGAACCCATACGTAAGTACAGGCCGCACCGAAGCCGCAAGCGCATCCACCCACGCAACCCCCACCACCGAATCTTTCACCCTAGCATTAAGCGCGCGTGTCTCCACACTATCCGCCCGCACCTCAATCGCCTGCAATTGCCTCAGCGATTCAGCAGTTCTCACCTCTGTTTCCGCATGTCGCTTCTCACGCTCAAACTGCATCTGCATATGTAGCAGTGCAATCTCATGCGCCCTGTCTTTGCCTTCACGAAATAATTTCAAAATTTCAGGCAAGCCCGCACTAAAAAATCCAGCCAACGTACTAAGTAATGCTATCATAACACCCTACCTCAATCCCAACTTAATGCCCTGCCACAGCGAAAACAAAACGCCCGACATCGCAACCCCCACCGTTGTTCTTCGCACCCATTTTGTTATTTCTTCGCTGCCTTCACGTGCTTTACGAATGTAAATCATATCCGCCTGAATCGCGTTCGGTGTATCAATCGTAAAACCAATACGCTCTAAGGTTTTCGTCACTGTTTCTTCAATAATGGCGCGCAGCGCTTTTTCATCTTCCATCATGGTGCTACCCAAGTACTGTGCCACTTAGGCCATAGCTGTTATTGCCGTACCATGTCTGCATGTCCGCACCGTTACCATATTCCACCCAAACGTAATTCGTAAGCCCAACCGATGGTGGCAGTGCATTGATAGTCGCAAAAATAATAGGATATTGCGCAGCAACAGGATACGAATTTTGAACCGACCCCAGAATAGTTGCAAAACTCGTTGTGCTGTTAATCCCAATACCAGCACTCACAGGCCGAGGCGTTGCCGTTGAGTTTGTCACGTTTGCAAATAATGTTATCCCAACCGTGTCCTCAAGTACCCCCGTCAAAACCGAAAGCTGATTTGCCGTATTCGCATTCGCCTGACGTACCGTAGCCGTAGAATAATTCCATGAAACAGCGGATTCAGCTCGAAGCAAGGCTCTAATAACACGATTATAATAATTCCACACAAAACGCCTAGGACGACTATCTTCTGTCTGCCCACTCACGCCAGTGGTACGAAACGAACCAACATAGCGCCGCGAGAGATTCCCGCTACGTACATACACGCCATTCTGCAACACCAGTGCCGTTGCGCGTGTCGTATCATTCGTCCACGCCACCACTTCCAGCGCAGCGGTTCCACTATTATTATACACAAACACATCGTAATTCGTATTCGTAGTAGCAGGGACGTTAATGCTAATCTGATTAAAAGAAACCACCTGCCACGCACTACTCGCCGTATCATAAAGCGCTATAAAGGTGCCCTTATATGGCGTGTAATACACAACACTCGCCGCCGTCACATCGCTGGTTGTCACAGCAGTGCCAGAGGTCAAGCTCAAACGCCCTTCTGCGACCAATGCTCCCACACTGGAAGCACCACCCGAAACAACTATCTGCCACGCACTTCCATTATACACGTAGTGCTTGTCTTCATCCATCACCCACAGCATCATGCCTTCCTTGGGAACGATAAAGCGCCATACCTGATCAAAATACGCTATCTGAGCAACCTTACCTGTCCAAGCCCCTGTCGGGCTTGCAGCTATAATATACACATCGCCAGCAACAGGCGATACTGGCGGTGTTGCAATATCCTTATCAATCGCGCCACCATTAAGCACTGAATCAATGCGTGCCAGCGCTTCGTTAACTGTAATTTCTTTCTGTGCTTGCGCTGTCTCCAGCAAAGTTATGCCCAAACGAGCCGTGGTCGCCATAGTGAACTCCTGTAAATGATATAATTATTTTGCTGCACGCATCACGAAATCGGGCTATGAAAATGCCATGCAAAGCCTCGAACAGATTCACGCGCAAATCGATGCACTGCCGGAAAAATACGTTTTCTTTACCCGCAAAGAAATCCGCTATCTTCCCGAGGTGTTGGCCGATGATGAAAAGATCCTCGCCCTCACCTCTGGCTTTATGCAGGGTAAAACATGGCTAGGTGTCTGCACCGATCGCCGCGTGTTGTTTCTCGATCGCGGCATAATATACGGCTTACGCCAGCTTCAGATGAACCTTGACCGCATCCAATCCATCGATAGCAGTTTTGGCTTGGTGTTCGGCACCATCCGCGTGTGGGATGGCGCAACCGCCATGCTCATTTCTCTCATTCTAAAATCATCCATCCCACATTTTGTAAAAACAGTGCAGCAAGCCATGGATGATTATAAACGCCAGCTAGTCTATGATGTGGTGCGCACCGCGCAATCGGTTGACAAAAAAGAACCTGCACCACAAAAAAACGCCACCGATTTCGTCAGTGAACTAGAGCGCCTAAGTCAACTGCGCGCAAACGGAACCCTTAGCAAAGAAGAATTCGACGCCGCTAAGAAAAAATTACTCGCTTAATGAATACCCTGCGTAATACAGGCGAGCTTCGCTCTAATATCTGTCGAAAGCCCCTTCATTTCCTCTGGACATAGCCTTATCAGCCGTTCCAAACACTGCTCCAGCGAAATTTCACCCGCACGCTGAATCTGATGTAAGTGCATAACAAACGAAGCATCCGCATCACGCCCAGCTTTGGTTAGATTTAACATTAGCGAATGCGTAAGCTGCGTCATCGTTTGCTGTTGCCAGTTCGATAACGACACACTCCCCATCGATACAGTGCCAATTCTAACGCTGGATGCATTAAGCAGCATATCATCATTCGTAGAAGGATAGCTGTGTTGTGCATGAAACGTTGTTGATGGTCCAAACAACCGCTTCCCCCATGCAAAAATCACCTGATGAAGCGCATCGGGCATCTCTTCCTTGTCATACCTCTCGGTGTTATACGAAGCGCGTGTATGCATGTGCTCGTCAGGAAATGGGTTTTCTCTCACCTCATAACTATACCGTGAAATACTTAACAAACCGTTACACAACAGCAGTGGCGGTAATACCCCGCCCCACCAGTACCGATAACTGCGACACCCGAACCATAAGATTAGCTTGAAGCGACCCAAAATCAGCAATCTGTTGAGCCGCACTATAGCTACAATCAGGAGTCTCGCAACGGACCGTATTCACCACAGTTGTTCCATCAAGTATCTCTACATCATAGCGCTCATTTGCCTCACTCAGCGGCACATCCTGATTATCTTGCCACTGCCCATTTAGGCGCGTGCGCCTTACCCACGTAATCGAAATATCTCCGGCCACTGTGCGCTGCGCCGAAATATGCACAGGCGCATAAGGCTGAAGCGAACGTATTTGCGGAGTAAACACACGCCGTCTGCACCGCATTCGGATTCACGTGAACGTTATTCCACCACCACGCGATATTCTTCCATGCAAACTGCGGCTGCAATGTAGCCTTCGTAGTACGCGCCACATCACTGTAATACCAGTCATAGCCCTCACCGCTCGTCCAGCCATCACGAATCGTCTGTTTATCAATCGCATTCTGCGGCCCGTCCGTAAGCGGGAAATAAGCATCAATACCAATAAAATCGATATGCGGCGATGCCCATAACGGATCCAGATGGTACCACCCCCTATCCGTATGGTGATATTCAGACCAATCCGCCGCATAAGTAACTTTCGCAAACGGCATCACCCCTTGCACAGTAGATGCAAGATTTATAAGTTGCGTAACCGTAGGAAATACCCCCACACTGCTCGTTACCGCCGTAAGTGCCTTAAGCTCGCTGCCAATCGCAAACGCATGCACATAGCCAGTCGTCAACTGTGCATAATGTAAAATAAACGCATTATACCCATTGGTTTTAGTAAAAAAAATTTGAAACCGCAGAAGGCGCACATGTCATAGTGCCGCGCCAAGGTTTTCCCGCCACGTCAATCATCAACATCGGATAGAAAAACACCTTAAGCCCACGCGCATTGAGGGCCTGCAGCAACCGAATAATACTTCCATCACTCGGTGTTCCGCCATAACGCGCTTTACCACCATCTTTGCCAATCACACGTGCGGTAGTGCGGGTTCTTCCCGCCATCACCCAATCATTCGGCGATACAATCGCATCGTTATATTCTACGCACGGTTCAATAGTTGCACTTGCTGCATCCAAACTATCCGCAAACCAATTAACCACCACCCCCACATATTCAAAATTAGGGAATGTCGCCTGCAGCTGATCCAATGCTATATTCACGTTCGCATCGTCCTGCACATTATGAATGTTGAGCGTCACCTGATTACCGCGCTGCACCCACTGCCCGCCTACACTCTCACCGACAATCTTATTCTGCACCGTAGTGTCATATACATACTCACCCGAGCCAGGAATCATCATCACCGAAGTCACAAGTTGCTCTGCCGTCTGCCCGCTCGCATTTGCGCTGGGAACTTTGCGCGTCACCTCAAACGTAAAATTGGGAATACGATTCCCAAAATCCGCAAGCGGAAAATCCTCGACCACCACATAAGCAAGCCCACGATAAGCCGTAGTCTGCCCCTCATACGATTCAATCAACGCATCCGCGAGTTGGCTCTCAGAGCCCTTATACATCCGAATCGTGTATTGCCCCAAACTAAGCAACTTCGCATCCGCCCAGATACGGTCAATACTTGCAACCTCTCCCTCGCAAATAGAAATCGCAAGATTGGTATAATAACTATACGTCGTCTCCGTCGTGGTTTGCGAACCACCTCCCCCACCAAGACCTCCACCGCCCTTGCCGCCCGATCGCGTGGTCGCAGTCGATGTGGTCTGCAATTCCTTGATTGGGCGCGCCCAGATAATATTTCCCGCTACCCGTGCCGTGCCATAAACTGAAGGGATTACACGACCATAGGTCGAAGTCTGCACTGCCAGATCTTCAAGTCTAGCACCCTCCACATGCCGCTTACGCGACCCACCGCCAGTCAGGCGCTGCTGCGCATATCCACCCACAAGTTGGCCCACGCGCTGCCCAATCGAAGCACCTACCGCACCACCAACCGAGGTACCAATCGCACTACCAACCGAACCCAATACAATCGATGCCATAGCACCCCCATACGCATGTTGCAGCGCAAAAAAATGAAACAGTATAAAGGGCAACCGTTAACGAAAGATTAACAGTTGCATGCTATTCTAAAATTGAGGTTAGAAGACATGTTGAGTGCAAAAACATATGCAATAATACAACGCACCGTTATCGGTGCGCTGGTACTCATCACTATCTCCGCATGTGGCGATTACAGCTACCGCTGGCAACGCATGAAATACACCGAATACAATAAACCAAAAGAACGCACTCTAGGCATCATTCATCTCGATGATATCAGCTCTGCAAATGATATTGAAGTACACCTAACCAAAAAACGTGGCGGTTACGGAATCGAAACACCACTCTACAAAACCGATTTCGGTAACGTAAACGCTGTTGTAAGCAAAAGCCGTGATTACCACTATTTCACAGGCGTCCAAATGCGCCTCAGCTTTTAATTGTCAATAAACCTGTAAAGCTGAACCAGCCGTTTATCCCACAGCTCGTCAATCCGGTGCTCAACCACCCTGCGTTGCGGCGCGTAAGCATGTATCATCGCAAATTCACCTGCAGCAGGATAATCCGCAATAATCCCTAAATGCTGTGGCCGCCTGTCAATAGCAAACAACCCCACATCCCCCACGCGCATCGCCGTTCTTCCAACAGGCTGTAAATACGTATCAAGCGCTGCACGTAAATTTGCAACATCAGGATTATGTCCATAATCCGTCATATCCAGCCTATCAATCGGCGCCCCTTCAAAATGAAAATGGCACGCACGCGCAACAAGCACCAGCAATCCCAAACAATCCACCCCCGTATCACGCGATCGGCCCTGGTGATGAAACTTAACCCCAACCAATGCGCGCGCTGCCTCTACAATCTCGTAATGCATCACCATTCACTCCGCGTCGCCGAAGTCTCAAGCATTCGGTCAGTGCCAGGCACATTAGGCTCACCCCGAAAATTGACAATATTTCCAAAGCGCCCCTTGCAGGTCACAGTGGTTTTGTCACACCCCGCAACCACATAAAACGTATCCCCAACCGCGCAGGACTCACGCATCGGCAATGTAAAATACAACCGCTTATTGCTGTAATATTTTACCTCCGTGCTCACTCCGGCATTAGCCCCTGTAACAAAACGCACCGATCCTGCCGTAAAATACCCATACGCCTGCGCCAGCCCAGAGGCCGAAACACCATGCAGCCCATGCACTTCGCTCACTATTCCAAACACCGTGTAAAGCGCTAAATTTATTTTACATTTACTATCCCCAAGCGCTGCCCTGCACCCTGGGCTATAAATACTCCCAATCGGCTGCTGTAATGCTTGCGATAATCCACGTATTTCTGCTACAAACTGATTGCCCTTAAGCGTCACCTCACCCAACCACCCTGTGCGCAACGGCAATGTTCCGTCAGCGGGTGCAAGGTAGTTCACCATGAACACCTCCACCTCGGCAAAATCATACAAACCCTTCAGAATATCTTCCTGAGTTATCGCCTCACTATGCAGCATGCCTTCAATATCAAGCTCATCCACCTTAAGCGTATTACTCGCACTCACCGCACTCGAAGTAATGCCCGTCGTCGCCTTATAAGTAACCGATGTAACCACCACATCACGATCATGATCGGTAAATCCCATCACCACTCCATCACGCCGTGTCATCTTCCAACAGGTCGCAAGAGTAGTCACCTCGCCGTCCAAATGGGCAGCAAGCGGTGTAGATAATTGTTTCATGCTACACCCTCACTTCAATAAGCGGAATATCCAGCCACGAATGCACACCATAATCATCAAGGGTGGCAGATAACCTGTCCGTATCAAATCGCACCGGCACATCAAATTCGCAACTGGCCGAAATCACCACACCATTCGCAGGTGGCACCGTAAAACCAATCGCTCCCGTTTGTGTCGAAACCGAAATCCCGCTACTCACCGTAACTCCATTCGCTTTCACCACCACAGTTTCTGCTACAGGCTTAAATATGGTACGCACGTCATCCACGCCACCACTGCTGTAATTCTTCACCAACTGAAACACAGTACGTGTTCCATTCCCCGCACCCAACGTCTGGTTATTCAACTGATAGTCCGTCCAGTCCTTAAAGCGAAACCCATACGCGCGTCCCTTCCGCGCCCTAAAGAAGGCAATCAGCGTATCAAGCTGCGCCTTGGTTTTAACACCGTGTGCCACATTGTAACGCGCTCGCGATTGTTCCCAATGAATATTGCGCTGCTCATGGCCACCCGCGCTAACCACAATATCCGTCGCATATACAGGCCCGCCAGATGAGCCATAGCTAATATCCGGCGGAAATTGGATTTCCACAAAGCTCATAACACCTCAATAAAATGATTTTTAGTACGCCTCTATAAATAGAGGAAACGTAGTAGTTCAGCCCCGAGCAGGCTCTGCCGTTTGCAATCGCGCCGCCTCTAGCTTGGCGCGTGTTTGCCAATGGGCTTCAGGCAAAATAAACATCAATTCCTGTGCTGCCCCACCACGGTTCAGATGCACCGCATCCTTCTCAGCAAATGCAGCAATACGAGGGAATCTTTGCATCAGCGCCATATGCTGCTGCGGCGATAAATTGTAATATTCTTTGCCTGTCGCTTCCTTAATCGCCTTCTGCAAATCACTCTTCTGCGACACCCGCAGCATGAACGTTTCAATCGGCGAAATCTGTTTGCCTGCCGTGCGTTCTTTGACAATATTCTCTAAAATCAACTGCGGATCTTTCATCACATCAGGCGAGGTAAGCCAACTTCCCACAGCCCCACCTGCCATGCCCATGGCCATCTTGCCAGCCATCGCCGCAATCGTACTACCGCCTACCAAACTTCCCGCCGCCGATGCAAGCGCCGTTGTCGTATTCGCACTCGCTTGCTTCTGGTTCACTTTCTCCACCACCCGCGCAATCGCAGGGTTCACCGATGCAGCAAGCTCCAAATCACTGGCACTCACGCGCTTGGGGTCAATCCCAAGCTGCTGCGCAATCTGCGGTGCGTACCATTTCGCCACCGCCGTTTTTTCCGAATGCGCGGCTTTGCTATTCGCCAAACTCTCAAGCCCAAAATACGCCGCAGCCCCAAGCAACGGTATCGGAATAAATCCCGCCACAAACGCGCCAACACGCAGTGCCGTTTCACCAAAACTGGTAAAACGCTTAGGTAGCCTTCCAATCCCGGCCACGTGCGCTTGCTTTACATGCATGGGTTGTGTCATAATTCCTCACCTTGTATTCTATCACAAGGCGCGTTCAACAGTATGAACATTTTATGACAGGAAATCAGCGATTCGCCGCAATCTCTTGGGAAACCACACGCCCTTGCGGCTGTACCCCAGCCACTTTAGCACTAGGCACATTCTCATTCGCAGCCACAGGCACAGCAGGTTTAGCCGCCGCCACATCCATGGCCGCCTTAGCCTTCACCGCCCAGCGCTCAATCCCTTGTGGCGATGCAATCTCTCGCACCATCTGCTCAACCGAAAGCTTCTCATTCACCATCTGCGTGGCAATGGGCTTGGCCATTTTATTACGCCCACCACCATGCGCCGCAATACTAGGTGAAGCTCCAACCAACATCGTCACGAGCGATACCTTCTGTTCAGGCTTCAAAACCCCTTGCCCTTGTGCTTCGGCCTTAAGCAATGTGAACGCATTCAAATACGGATTATCCGATTTCAAAATATCATTCGCAAAGCCCGAAACACTGCTCATAAGCATTGCAGGCGCCATCGACATATTTGGCATAAGCCACATGCCCTCGCCCGCCAAACTCGCAGCGCCAGCCAGCCAGTTACCACGTGCCGATTTCGA
>JAIXZB010000123.1 GCA_027489915.1 Rickettsiales bacterium
CGGGCGATGTATTTTTCAGAGATTCGTATGCTGCTTGCGATTGATATTGGTAATACTAACACCGTATTTGCCCTTTGCGATAAGGAAGCAATTGTTGCGCATTGGCGCATAAGTACGGCACATAATCGCACGTCGGATGAATATGCGGTGTGGCTACACACATTAATGCAGCTACAAGGGTTTTCCTATGCTGATGTAACGAGTGTTGCGATTGCATCGGTTGTTCCGGATGCTGTGTTTAATCTGAAAACGCTTTCCAGAAATGTCTTTAAATGTGAACCGTTATTGATTGGCAATGGTGCCATCGCACTTGATATGCCAGTGAGAATTGATAATCCGCGTGAACTTGGAGCAGATCGTTTGGTTAATGCCTATGCGGCATGGAACAAGCATAAAAAAGCTCTGATTGTGGTGGATTTTGGCACAGCTACCACATTCGATGTTGTGTCAGGTTCTGGCGAATATGTGGGGGGCGTTATTGCTCCCGGTGTGAATCTATCTTTGGAGGCGTTGCAGCGCGCCGCCTCTCGCCTGCACGGTGTTGCTATTGTTGCGCCTGAAAAAGTGATTGGAACCAATACTACAGGTGCTATGCAATCAGGTATCTATTTTGGCTATCTTTCGATGGTGGATGGTATTTGCGAGCGGATAAGAAATGAGCTTTCTTTTTCACCGTTAGTGATTGCTACTGGTGGCCTTGCCCCCTTGTATGCAAGCGCAAGTAGGTGTATTACAGAGGTCGATGAAGATTTAACAATCGAAGGTATCAGGCTGATAGCCTCACGCTTTCCAAGAAAGGCGTAAGCGATGCCATTTAATTTCAAAGCGCATGATGATGAATTGCTATTTATTCCGCTGGGTGGTGCGAATGAAATTGGCATGAACCTCAATTGCTACCGCTACAAGGGTAAATGGTTGCTTATTGATTGTGGCATTGGTTTTGCCGATAATTACTTGCCGGGCGTTGAAATTGTCGTTGCTAATATCGATGCTATTACCCCCTTCAAGGATGATATTGTGGGCATGGTCGTAACCCATGCGCATGAAGACCATGTGGGGGCGGTTGCGTTCTTATGGCCAGAGTTGCAATGCCCTATTTATACCACGCGCTTTACTGCAGAAATCCTCAAAATAAAGCTATCAGAAGAAGGACTGCAGAATAAAGCCAAGGTGCATGAAGTTAAACCAGGAGTGGAATATAATCTCGGGCCGTTCACGTTGGAAGCTATTCCTCTCACCCATTCAATCCCAGAAATGCATGCGATTGCAGTCACAACGGATGAAGGGGTTGTCATGCATACGGGGGATTGGAAGCTGGATTCTAATCCTTTACTTGGCCCTACAAGCGATGAAGAAACCTTGAAACGTTACGGCGATAAAGGGGTTCTTGCTATGGTGTGTGATTCCACCAACGTGTTTGTGGAGGGGGAATCGGGATCTGAATCTGATGTGCGAACCAGCCTAACCGATATTATAGCGCAATGCCCAGAGCGTGTTGTGGTTACTACGTTTGCTTCCAACGTGGCGCGGTTAGAAACCGTAATTATGGCCGCGCACGATGCAGGAAGGGCAGTGGCGCTTTCGGGTAAATCGCTGTGGCGTATGTCGGAAGCGGCAAGAAGTGCTGGGTATTTGCAGAATGTACCACCGTTTTTGACCGAAGAGCAGGGAATGGAACTGCCACGCCGCGCGGTTGCGTTTGTGGTAACGGGCTGTCAGGGCGAATCACGTGCAGCGCTTAGCAAGATTGCACGTGGGGAGCATCCCAAAATTCGATTAGCACCTCGTGATACGGTGATTTTTTCTTCACGTACTATTCCGGGTAACGAAACGAATATAGGCTACATTCACAATAAACTTATCCTGCAAGGGCTGGAAGTGGTGAATGACCATAACGGGTTCGTGCATGTATCTGGCCACCCAGCCCGCATGGAGCTTGAGCGTATGTATAATCTCGTGCGCCCACATATTGCGATTCCCGTGCATGGCGAGGCGCGGCATTTGCGTGAACATGTGCTATTTGCCAAGCATATGCAGGTTCCAGAAACGGTGGAAGTGACCAATGGCGCTGTGGTGCGCCTGAAAAAAGGTGCTGCGCAGGTGATTGGCGCTGTGCAGTCGGGCTATTTGGCGATGGATGGAAATACACTGATTGATACAGACTCCAACATCATCCGCACTCGCCGTAAAATCCGTGATGATGGATTTTGTGCCGTTTCATTGGTGCTTAATAAGCAAGGCAAATTAGTGTCCCCGCCCAAATTCTCTGCCCCTGGCAGTTTAGATCCCGCGCAAGATGGCGAGTTGATAGCTGCTATGCGCGAAGAGATAGTCGAGCTTATTGATAAAGGCCGTTACGTAGGCCGTTTTGAGGCGTTAGAGCAAGCCGTGCGCAATGTCATGCGGCGTAATGTGCGTGAAGAATTGGGTAAGCATCCTGTACTCGATGTGCATATCCACATCGTGTAATTAAAGCGCAGCTACTGGCGCTTTCATATTAACCAGATTTTGAATTTCAGCGTCTTTGGCCTGTACTTTGGTTTGTGGGCGCTCATCTAAATTGCCACCTGTTGGCCCTGTAGGGGCTACAGTTCGTGGTGAAATAGGCTGTGCGGCAACTCCAGCTTCCACACCACCACGCGAAGCAGAGCCATATCCTTCCGCGCGGTAAGCCTGTTGCAAACGTTCCACATTCTGCTGGTGTTCGATTTTGCGCGTATTTACCTGCGCATCATCGTGAAACCGTTCCTGCACATCGAACCATTTGCGAATGTATGCGCGGTCGATGCCCACGAGTGAACCGACTAAACCACCGATGCCTGCTGCACCCATAGCGCTTGCA
>JAIXZB010000153.1 GCA_027489915.1 Rickettsiales bacterium
CTTTTCCATCCACTCTGCTACAGAAATTAATCCAATCATCCACTTTAGTAAAATCAAACAACGGATATTTTTCTTCGATAGCAGGTAGGGCAGGATTTTCGATGACCACCGCAGAGCCTTCAGGCGGCACTCTACCTGTGCGCATCATATTTAATCGCTGCTCAAAGCTAGGGAAGTTCTGCTCTTTCATCCACTGAATGGTTGTTTTTTTGACGTTCGCATTCATATCGCTTTCACATGCATCCATGCGCTTCAAAAATGGTTTCAGGTGTTCTATTCCATCAAGTTCAACCGCATAATATTCTGCAGTTCGCTTGGCGCCATGGCCAGACATATATTCATGCTTGATTGGAGTAGGCTTCGCACTCACTACCCTCACCTTGTCATAGCCACTGGGTATGTTCGATATTGTCTCGCCACGCATTAGCGCAGATATCGCCTCTTCCCCCAGCAGCAATTTGAAATCTATGCCCGTTTCTTCATGTGTTTCACGTATGGCAGCATCAAAAGAAGACTCCCCATGATCAACAGCACCTTTAGGGATACCATAGCATTTGAAACCTCGCCCAAATCGCCCTTCGCTGTAGCTGCTTAACACATGCAGTTCCTTAGTACCGTCTTTATCAGGAATACCGTTTTTATAAGGCACCCAGCCATAGATAAACATACCCGCTTTCTCAGGTATTGGGCCTTGGGCATTTTTTTGCGTTGTCACTTGCATTGCGCTTACAGTTGTTTGGAATGATTCTCAGCCCACTAGCTTTATGACAAATTTTTCATTTTTTACGTGACAAATTCGTGACATTTTGCAGCAGGTTATACCCACCTTAGCATATTGCCGCATGGATATTTGACAATGCAGCGCGCTATGCCATATTCCGCCCAAAGAAACTAGCACACACAGAGATACCAATGTCAGCGCCAGAAACAGATACCCCGCGTCCTCTTTCCCCCCACCTATCCATCTACCGCTTTCACTCCTCAATGGCGCTTTCAATTTTGCATCGTATTGCAGGTGTTGCTATGACAGGTGCGCTTGTGCTTTTTATTGTATGGTTAGCTGCTGCCGCATATGATGCTGACTTGTTTGAAACCTTCACAGCATTGCTTAAAACTCCATTTGGTATGGTGGTGTTGGCACTAGCAAGTTTTGTATTTTACTTCAAATTTGCAGCGGGAATGCGCCACTTGTGGTGGGATACAGGCCGTGGATTTGCCATTACCTCCATCGATAAAAGCAGCGTGCTCGTTATTCTATTTACGCTTATTATGACGGGCCTCACATGGGGCTTTGTCTACGCACAGTATTGTCAGGAGTAGCCTCATGGAATCTACCCATCTTCGTAATCCTCTCGCCAAAGTACGCGGCCTTGGAAGCGCCAAAAAAGGCTTCGGTCATTGGTGGACACAGCGCCTTATCTCCATTGCGCTTATTCCCCTCTCGCTATGGTTCATGGTGGTGGTACTTACCACTCTCATTGATGCTACCCGTGTAGAAGTAGCAGACTGGATAGCAAATCCTGTTGTTGCCATGCTGATGCTGGCTTTCACCTTGCTTATGCTTGCACATTGCAAAATGGGCCTTCAGGAGGTGATTGAAGACTACATTCACCGTGAATGGCTGAAGCTGGTGGTGCTTCTTATTAACACGTTTGTAAGTTGGGGATTGGCTTTAATCACGCTATTCTCAATTGCTAAATTACATTTTATCGGAATCTAAAACGAGGATTATCATGGCAGAAGCTGCTAAAGCCACAAACGGCGCATCCCCACACATCAATGGGCTTAGCTACAAAATTACCGATCACTTTTACGATGTAATCGTTGTGGGTGCTGGAGGTGCTGGGCTTCGCGCTACCTTCGGTATGGCGGCAGAGGGGCTTTCAACCGCCTGTATTTCAAAAGTCTTTCCAACGCGCTCGCACACGGTTGCTGCCCAGGGCGGTATATCTGCAGCACTCGGTAATATGGGGGCGGATGACTGGCGTTGGCACTTCTACGATACTATCAAGGGTGCCGATTGGTTGGGTGATCAAGATGCCATCGAGTATATGTGCAAAAATGCTCCCGAAGCGATTATCGAGCTTGAGCATTATGGTGTTCCGTTTTCACGCACCAAAGAGGGTAAAATTTATCAACGCCCCTTTGGTGGTATGACCACTGATTATGGCAATGGTCCCGCCGCCCAGCGCACTTGTGCTGCAGCTGACAGAACAGGCCATGCGATTTTACACACGCTTTACACGCAGGCACTCAGCCACAAGGCGAAATTCTTTATTGAATACTTCGCTGTTGATTTGCTTATGGATGACGAAGGCCAATGTTGCGGTGTGCTTGCATGGAACCTTGATGATGGAAGCATGCACCGTTTTTATGGTCAGCTTACCGTGCTTGCAACAGGCGGTTATGGCCGCGCCTATTTTTCGGCAACATCTGCCCATACATGCACCGGCGATGGTGGCGGCATGGCGGTGCGCGCAGGTATCCCCTTGCAGGATATGGAGTTTGTACAATTTCACCCCACTGGCGTGTATGGAGCGGGATGCCTCATAACTGAAGGCGCACGTGGTGAAGGTGGGTATTTGGTGAATAGCAAAGGTGAGCGTTTTATGGAGCGTTATGCACCTTCCGCCAAAGACCTCGCTTCACGTGATGTGGTCAGCCGCGCGATGACCATGGAAATACGCGAAGGACGGGGTGTAGGTGCAGAATCCGACCATATCTATCTGCATCTCGATCACCTCGATGCAAAGGTACTGCACGAGCGCTTACCTGGCATCTCGGAAACAGCGAAAATTTTTGCTGGGGTTAATGTTAACAAAAAACCCATCCCTGTATTACCTACCGTGCATTACAATATGGGCGGTATTCCCACCAACTATCACGGTGAAGTGGTGACGCTCAAAAACGGCAATCCTGATACCGTTGTACCGGGGCTTATGGCGATTGGTGAAGCTGCGTGCGTTTCCGTGCATGGTGCAAACC
>JAIXZB010000015.1 GCA_027489915.1 Rickettsiales bacterium
CAATAATTTTTCGTGGCAGTGGGTGGCGAGCACGTTTAGCCATAAGCCTTATATTTTTAACCTTGAAAATGTAGCGAAATATTTTTCAGGCGTTGTTGATGTTTCGGCGGATGCGAATGCATGTTTGAATGCAAGTTATGATGCATTGACGCACCGATTGTTTCCGAATTTGGGGGCAAGAGATGACTAGCGCAGTGGTGTGGTTGCATGAGGATGCGTTGCGCATGTCGCACCCTGTGTTTGGCTCTGCGCCTGAGGATGCGCGGGTGATTCACATATGGGATGATGTGTATTTGAAAGCGCAGGGGTATAGTTTGAAGCGGCTTGTGTTTATCTATGAGACGCTATGCGCGCTCTCGATTGAGATTGTACGCGGGGATACGCGGGCGGTTTTGGAAAGCCTTGAGGCTTCTCATGTGTATGTGCCGCACACGCTCAATCCATTTATACGCAATGTTGTGCAGCATATCTCAACCAGTAAAAAGGTGGATATGGTTGCGGATGCGCCTTTTGTGGTGCTCGATAAGGCAAGGGATTTTACACGGTTTTTTCAGTATTGGGGGAAGGCTGAGAAGAGAGCATTCATGCAAAATGGTGGTGCGGATGCCAAAGGGAATTAAGAAACAACATTTGCCCGAGAAAATATGCCCCACTTGCAAGCGGCCATTTGTGTGGCGAAAGAAGTGGGAAAAAGTCTGGGATGCGGTAGTGTACTGCTCTAAGCGTTGCAAGGTGAAGTGAGGTGAGTGAGATGGTGCATGATCGGCAGAAAATGCTGGCACAGGTTTTAACTTATGCAGGAACGCTGCCGTTTTTATGTGCTGCGGCTGCAGTGCGTTTTATGCCCGAATTTGGTGATGAGATTGTGCGTGTTATGATGGCGTATGGTGCCATTATCTTATCGTTTCTGGCGGGGATTCATTGGGCTGCTTACCTTTTTTATGCGCAGGATTGCCCGCGTAATTTATTTATCACTAGCAACGTTGTGGCGCTACTTGCGTGGGCTGGTTTGCTGGTTCCCGCACAGCCTTTGGTGGTACTCCTTTATGTGTTGTGTTTTTTGTATGTGCTTATTCTTGATTATAAGCTCTGGGTGCGGCAGGTGTATCCCACATGGTTTTATGTATTGCGGCGAAATGCTACGGCGATTGTGTTGATTGCGCTTTGTTTGCTGGTGGGTGTTGTATGAAAAAACGGATTGCTATTATTGGTGCAGGAATTTCGGGCCTTACGATTGCGCAGCGATTGACGGAATATGCCGAAGTGGTGGTGTTTGAAAAAGCGCGTGGCGTGGGTGGGCGGATGAGCACGCGCTATGCAGAGCCCTTTTATTTTGATCATGGGACGCAGTTTTTTACGGCGCGTGGCAAGGCGTTCCAGCGTTTTATTGCGCCGATGATATCTGATGGGCTGATTGCGCCTTGGGAGGGCAAGGTGATTACGCTTGAGGCGGATAAGAAGGTGACGGACAGATTGTGGTTTGAGCCGCATTATGTGGCTGTGCCGCACATGAATAGCCTGTGTAAGTATATGGCACGTGAGCTTGAGATTCGTATGAATACGGAGGTGGCGCCGCTTGGAGAAAAGCATCAAGATGGGTGGCATCTGATGGATAAAGATGGGGCTGCGCTTGGGGTATTTGACTGGGTAATTTCAACCGCACCGCCTGTGCAGACACAACGGTTGTTTGGCGGCGCTGTTCAGGCGCTGGAGGACGTGAAGCTTTTGGCGTGTTATACGCTGATGTTTGGATTTAACAGGCCATGGAAGAAATCGTGGATAGGGGCGAAGGTGCATGCTAGCCCGATTGAGTGGATTGCGGTGAATTCGAGCAAGCCACGGCGTAATGATGCGATTACGAGTTTGGTGGTGCATAGCAGTAATGCATGGGCTGAGGCACATGCGGATGATAATATGAAAGAAGCGGAGCAGTTTTTGCGCGCGGAATTTGAAAGCGTGAGTGGTATTGACACGGCGGATGCTGATTATGTTTCGTGCCATCGCTGGCGGTATGCGATTGTGGATGATGCGCCGCGTGAGTTGCAGCCTTTTATGGATGACGCGCTCGGTATTGCCAGTGCGGGGGATTGGTGCAGCGCTTCGCGTATCGAGGATGCATGGTGTAACGCAACGGCGCTTGCGGATGACGTGGTGAAGCTGCTGAAGACGTAGGTTTTACAGTTCGGCTATGAGGGATTCGAGGGCTGCTTCGGCCTCGGCCAATTGGGCTTCGAGTTCTTTGTAGCCTTGGTTGAGGCGGCTTAGTTGTTTCGTATCGCCACTGGTGCTGCATACGATGAGCTCGGTTTCCATTGCATCTTTTTTAGTGCTTAACTCTTGAATTTTCTGTTCTAATTTTTCGGCTTCGCTTGCTGGGTTTTTGCTTTTGTTTTTGCTCTGGCGGGCTTCTTTTTTGGTGTTTTCCCGTTCGCGTTTGCGTTGCTGCACTACCAGTTTCTTATAGTCTTCTAAATCTCCTTCGTAGGGGACGCAGGTGCTATCGGCGACGAGCCATAGACGGTCGGCGACATTTTCTACTAAGTGCGGATCGTGGCTGACTAAGATGACGGCTCCGGTGTAGTTGTTTAGGGCTTGCATAAGTGCTTCGCGTGCATCGATATCGAGGTGGTTGGTGGGTTCATCGAGTAGCATGATGTGGGGGGCATCGTAGCTCATGAGGCAGAAAAGAAGGCGGGCTTTTTCGCCGCCTGAACATTCACCCACACGGGTATCGGCTTTGTCTTTATCGAAGCCGAATTTGCCGAGGGATGCGCGCACTTTTGGCTCAGGAATGCCGAGCATCACTTCCTGCATGATTTGGTAGGGGGTTTTGGTGACATCCAACTCATCGGTTTGGAACTGGGCGAAATAGCCGATTTTGAGTTTGCCGGATTTGTTGACATCGCCAGCAAGCTGAGGCAAGCGGCCCGAGAGGAGTTTGACGAGGGTGGATTTACCGTTGCCGTTGGCACCGAGTAAGGCAATCCTATCATCCATATCGATGCGGAGGTTGAGTTTTTTTAGGATGGGCTTTCCTGTTTCGTAGCCTGCATCGACATTATCGAGCGTAATGAGTGGGGAGCGTAATTCCTGCGGTTCGGGGAAGATGAAGGCGGTGACGCGATCGGCCATGACGGCATCGACGATATCCATTTTCTGGATGGCTTTTAGGCGGCTTTGGGCTTGGCGTGCTTTGCTTGCGGATGCACCGAACCTATCGACGAATTTTTGCATGTGGGCTTTTTGTTTGAGCTGTTTTTCGCGCAGCGCTGCTTGGTTGAGTAGGCGTTCGGCGCGGCGGCGCTCGAATTCATCATATGTGCCGGTGTAGGCATTGAGTTTTTTATCTTCCATATGCAGGATATGGGTGACGGTTTTGTTTAGAATATCGCGGTCGTGGCTGATGATGAGCAGGGTGTTGCGGTAGCGCATGAGGTAGTTCTCGAGCCATACCATGGCCTCGAAATCGAGGTGGTTGGTGGGCTCATCAAGCATGAGCAAATTTGGTTCACGGAATAGGGTTGCGGCGAGTGCCACTCGCATGCGCCAACCACCAGAGAAATCAGAAATGGGGCGGGCTTGTGCGGCAGTATCGAACCCGAGGCCCGCGAGGATACTGGCGGCGCGGGCGGGGGCATCGTAGGCATCGATTTCTTCGAGCCGTGTGTAGATATCGGCCATACGCTCCATATCTTCGATGGTTTCTGCTTCGTGCAGGAGTTTTGCGCGTTCGGTATCGGCGGCGAGTACGACATCTATCAGGGGCGTGTCGTCTTCGGGTAAATCTTGGCGTACCCAGCCGATGGTGGCGTTTTTGGTGATGTTTATTTCACCGCCGTCAGAGGCGAGTTCGCCTGCTATGAGCTTGAAGAGGGTGGATTTGCCAATGCCGTTTGGCCCGACCAAGCCAACGCGGTGGCCTGTGCCGATGGCGAGGGATGCGTTTTCGAGCAGGGTGCGGCCACCGATGCGGTAGGTGAGATTTTGGATGGTAAGCATGGCGCGGTTTTACATTCCTGTCGTTAAAGGTGGCGCAACCTAATGGGGCGGGGGCGGTTGGTCAACCTTTGGCGGAGGATTATTTTTTGGTATTACGGGCTTGGCTTAGGTATTCGACCATGCGGCGGCCTACTTCGCGGGGGCCCATGACGGCTAAATCGACATTTTGAGCGGCGAAATAATCCATTTCTTCATCGTTGTGGGCGCGCACGAGGACACGGATGGTGGGCTTTAGAGCGCGTGCGGCCTCGACAATTTGGCGGGCTTCGAAGGGATCGGGGATGGCGACGATAATGGCTACTGCGTTTTCGATGGAGGCTTCACGTAATGTATCCTCGTGCGAGGCATCGCCTGCGATAGCGTGTGATCCTTTGGTGCGGAGTAACTCCACGCGTTCGCGGTTTTCATCAATGATGACGAGATCGATGTAGGAGGATTCGATGTTGGTACGGATATGTTTACCGACGCGGCCATAGCCCACGAGGATGACTAAATCGCGCAAGCTTTCTTTTTCGATGGCGCTTAAGTGGGTGAGGGTGTCATCGCCCATGTTGAAGCGTTTGGCGATTTCGGGATGGCGTGACATCCATTGGTATATCCATCTACTGGTGAGGAAGAAAAGCGGGTTTAGGGCGATGGAGATGATGGCGCCTGCTAAGATGAGATCGCGGCCTTCCTCTGGGAGCAGGCCGTGGCTAACGCCGAGGGCTGCAAGAATGAAGGAGAATTCACCTATCTGGGCGAGGCCAGAGGATACAATCATGCCTGTTTTTAGCGGGTAGCGGAATAGAAGTATGATGGCCAATGCGGCAGCAGATTTACCAACGATGATGATGCCTACGGTGTAGAGCACGTGCCATGGTTGTTCGGTGATAATGCTGGGATTAAACAGCATGCCGACGGAGACGAAGAACAGTACTGCGAAGGCGTCTTGCAGGGGGAGGGCTTTATCGGCGGCTTCGTGGGATAGATCGGATTCGCGTATCATCATGCCGGCGAAGAATGCGCCGAGGGCGAGTGAGACGCCGAATAGTTTGGAGGCGGCGAAGGCAACGCCTACGGCAACGGCGAACACGCAGAGTGTGAAAAGTTCGCGCGAGCGGGTGCGGGCAACGGAGGAAAGTAGCCATGGCAGCACACGCTTACCTACTACGACCATGAGAAGAACGAACATGAGAAGCTTGCTTAGGGCGTATCCTAGCTCTTTCATCCATGCGGTGTTGCTTAGGCTGATATTGCTTTCGGCAAGGGTGGGGATGAGAATGAGGGCAAGCACGACAAAAATATCTTCGACAATAAGCCAACCGATGGCGATGTGGCCGTTGGTGGATTTTGTGAGGTTGTGTTCTTCGAGTGCGCGCAACAGTACTACGGTGCTGGCGATGGAAAGGGCGAGTCCAAACATGATGCCAGATACAAGCGACCAGCCCCAGAAATGGGAGATGAATGCACCCAGTGCGGTAGCTGTTAGGATTTGGCCAATGGCGCCGGGGATGGCGATTTTACGGACTTCCCACAAATTGGTGAGAGAGAAATGCAGGCCCACCCCGAACATGAGCATAAGTATGCCAATTTCTGATAGTTGTTCGGCAATTAGGGGGTCGGCCATAAGACCCGGGGTGAAGGGGCCGATGAGGATGCCTGCGATGAGGTAGCCGACAATCGGTGGCAGGCGCAGTTTGGAGGCGATAAACCCGCAGGCAAAAGCGCTTGAGAAACCAAGGGCGATGGTGGTGACTAAGGGTAAATCGTGCGTGATGGCCATTGTTTGCGTGTAGGTTGGTTGTGTAATGTGGCGACAGTGTAGTGGGCTATGCGGGGATTGTCTTGTGTTAATAGGCCTTGTTAGGGGTGAATATTAACAGAACCTTCACATACAAATGCGAGGTGTGTGCTATTGTATGGTGAAGGCAAGGAGTATGTAATGGCGGATGGAAATAAGAAGATTGCGTTTGGTGGCAGTGCCAGTGTTGCGATTGTGGCTGATGGTAATCATCCTAAAATTTTTACTGCCGCTGAATTGCTTGCGAAGGCGCCTAATTTAGATGGTGCTATGAGAATTTTAACTGGAGAGCGCGTAGAAGTGCGCCCTGGTCGTGGTGAAGTGTATGTTAGTTTCAATGATGAGAAGCAAACTGCGGCATTTGATAAAGCTAAATACGTTTCAGATGCTTTGAATGCTATTAAGCAGGAAGTGAACGATTCTTTACCCCAAGGAAAAAAAATCTTTGAATCGTTTGCACAAAATAAGGGAATCAGCGTTTCGATTGTTCCTGCTACGTTAAATCGTGTTATGGATGCGCTCGCATATAATAATCCTGCTAAATTTAAGCTTATTGATTTGGCAGGCATTATTGATGATAGGGCTAAGCAGCTTAGGCCAGTTCAGGAGACTGATGATAAGGCTAGGGGCGGACATGTTGCCCGGGAAAGTCAGCGCCGCATTATGCAAGTAGAAGGTCTCGGTGATACCAGAGGTTTCTAGTGTTGCCTCTTGTTTTTCATAAATTTTGTTTTATTTACTAGTCACATAGGCGCTGGCTGCTTATATGCAGCTTAACTTGGAGTGTTCTGAATGGACTGGATACATCATTTCCTTGAATGGCTTGTGCATTTTGTTGAAGAAATGGGCTATTGGGGCATTTTCTTCATGACATTTATTGAATCGACCTTTGTGCCTATTCCAGCGGAGGCGACGATGCTGCCTGCGGGGTATCTGGTGCAGCAGGGCAAGCTTAATTTCTGGTTGGTATGGCTATCGAGTATTGTCGGCACGGTTGGTGGTGCTTACTTCAATTATTGGCTGGCTAAGAAATATGGGCGCGATCTATTTGATCGTTATGGTAAGTATTTGATGATGACGCCTGCAAAGATGGCGAAGCTTGAGAATTTCTTTGAAAAGCATGGTGCGATTTCGACCTTTACGGGAAGGCTTATTCCGGGTTTGCGGCATTATATTTCGTTCCCCGCAGGGCTTGCGCAGATGCGGATTGCGCCGTTTGTGGGATACACCGCGCTGGGTGGGAGTATATGGATGCTTATCTTACTGGTGTTGGGGTATAAGATTGGTGAGAATCAGGAGTTGGCTGCGCAGTACATGCCTTGGATCAAAGCGGGAACGCTAGGTGTGTTGGTGGTTGGGATTGCGGTGTATTTGTGGCTGCGTAAACGTAAGCAGAACCGTGCTGTTTAGCAGATTAAATGCTGAAACAAGTGCAGCATAACGGGGTGGCTGATTTAAATTACTTTAAAAAATAAGTGGCTACGTGGAAGGTGATGCCTGCGGCGACGTAGGCGAGGCCGAACAGGTAGATGGTGCTGACCCACATCCATTTCCAACTATTGGTTTCGCGGCGGATGACAGCTAAAGTTGAAATACATTGTGGCGCGAAGATGAACCACACGATGAAGGCCAATGCGGATGCAAGTGGCCATGAGCTTGCAAGTGCGGCGCCTAGCGTGGCATCGGTGGCATCGCTAATGGCATAGACAGTACCAAGTGCGCCCACTGCCACTTCACGTGCGGCCATGGCGGGGATTAGGGCAATGACCATTTGCCAGTTAAAGCCAATTGGTTCGAATATGGGAGCGAGTGTTTTGCCGATGATGCCAGTTGCGCTGTATTCGATGGCATCCTTGGTGGCATTTTCTGGCGGGGTGGGGAAGGTTGAGCAAAACCACAGAATGACCATGACCACAAAAATGACGGTTCCTGCACGGCGAAGAAAGATTTTTGCACGCTCTAAAAGCCCAAACACAAAATTGCGCAGGGAGGGGATTTTATAGGAGGGGAGCTCTAGTACAAAGCTATCCTGCCCTTGGCGGAACACAAAATATTTGAGAATGAGTGCAATGATAAGACCTGAGAGCAGTGCTATCATGTAGAGGCCGAACATTACCAATCCTTGCAGGCCAAACCCATGGATTGTGGTATTGGGAATGAAGGCGGCAATGATGAGCACATAGACGGGCAAGCGCGCGGAACAGGTCATCAGTGGCGCGATGAGGATGGTAGTGAGCCTATCGTGGCGTGATTCGATGGTGCGGGTGGCCATGATGCCCGGAATCGCACAGGCGAAGGAAGAAAGAAGTGGAATGAAGGCTTTGCCGTGTAGGCCTACACCACCCATCATTTTATCGAGCAGGAAGGCGGCGCGTGCCATGTAGCCTGAATCTTCGAGCAGTAGAATGAATGCATAGAGAATGAGAATTTGCGGCAGGAAAATGACGACGCTGCCGACACCTGCAATGATACCATCGGTGATGAAGGATTTGAGGTGGCCATCTGGCAGCATGCCTCCCACCCAGCTACTAAGTGTGCTCATGCCAGCGTCTATCATATCCATTGGTGCGCCTGACCAGCTGAATACGGCTTGGAACATGAAGAACATGAGGGTGATTAAAAATAACAGGCCAAATAATGGGTGAAGGAGAAATGCATCGATGCGGTAGGTAGTGACGGGGGGAGTGCCATAGGCGATGCCTGCTGCATCCAGCATGTGTATACTGGCGCGGGTGAGGGCGCGTAGTTCAGTGGTGGTGGGTTCCTGCCAGTGTATTTCTTTGATGGGGGATTTGCCTTTAGCGAGTGTGCTGCTGATGGATTCGAGCAAGGCCTCGATACTTCCACGTCGCACAGCAACGGTTGAGACGACAGGAATGCCGAGTTGTTTTGATAGGGCGGCGGTATCGATAGTGAAGCCCCGGCGTTTGGCGATATCCATCATGTTGAGGGCGAGTATGAGAGGGCGGCCGAGTTGCTTGAGTTCGAGCACTAAACGCAGTTGTAATTTGAGGTTGGTGGCATCGGCGACGCAGACGATGACATCGGCGTGGCCGATATCGCGGATGCGGCCTAGCACCACATCGCGGGTTATCATCTCATCGGGGCTTTTGGCACGCAGGGTGTAGAGGCCGGGTAGATCGATGATGCGGGTTTGGGTGCCATCTGGCAGATGGAAAAATCCCTCTTTACGCTCAACGGTGACGCCTGGGTAGTTACCCACTTTTTGATGGCTTCCTGTGAGGCGGTTGAAGAGGGCGGTTTTGCCTGCATTGGGGCAGCCCACCAAGGCGATAAGTGGTTGTGTCATGCGGCGGGCTCGGTGATAAGGGAAACAAGAATGGTTGCTGCTTCGGTACGGCGCAGGGCGATAATGCGGTCATCGACGCGTACAGCGATGGGGTCGCGACCAAAGGGGCCTTGGTGCAGCAGTTCGATTTCAGCGCCTTCGATGATACCCATCTCGAGCAGGCGGCGCTGGATGGTTTCATCGCTTTCTAAGGTTTCGATATAGGCGCGCATGCCGCGCTTGAGCGAAGTGAGTGCAAAATGTGGAGTGTTTTGATTCATGCGCATCCATTGAATTTCAGGCTTTTACATATGCGGATGCGAATTATTTGCAAGTAAAATCTTGTTAGTAATTTGTCAGGTAATTCAGTCAGAGGCTTATGCGTACCAGTGTGCCTTTGTTCTGGCCATCAGTGAGAGAGATCTTTCCTTTGTGAAGTTCTATGATGGCGCGCACCAAACTTAGACCCAAGCCGCTTCCTGGAGTGGAGCGGCTCGCTTCGACACGGTAGAAACGGTTGAACACTTTGTTGCGGTGTTCGCTTGGTATGCCATCGCCTTCATCTTCGATTTCGAGTGTGGTGGAGCGTTTGGATGTGTGGAGGCGAATATGAATGGTGCCATTATTGGGGCTATATTTTATGGCGTTGTCGATGAGGTTGGTTATGGCTTGAAAGAGTAAATCTTTATCGCCGACAATGGGTGCGTCTTTTATTGAGGTGGCAAAGACAATGTTTTTATCGTGTGCTAACGGCTCGTA
>JAIXZB010000002.1 GCA_027489915.1 Rickettsiales bacterium
ATCGGAAACTTCGGTTATGTTATCACTTGAATCGGTACTGGAATCGCTTTCATCGCTGCTGCTGAAGTTACCTTCATATCCATCCGCACGGCCTCTGCCACCACGGCGGCCGCGTTTGCGGTTGTTCCCACGACGGGTATTTTCGCGCCCTTCATCATGCAGGCTTTCTTTGCCTTCATGCGTGACTTTGACGAGACGGAAGTTGCCAGTAATCAACAAGTTATCAACGAGGATGACTACTTTTACTTTGTAGCGGTCTTCGATGGATTGCAGTTGCGCGCGCTTATCGTTGAGTAAATGCAGTGCTGCATCGGGATATACGCTAATGCGCAATATGCCAAATTCGGTGCTGGATGCCTCGCGTTCGAGCGTGCGGATAACTTGCATGGCCACCGTTTCCACCGATTGAATGAAGCCGGTGCCTTTGCAATGCGGGCATAGGGTTCCTTGCGCCTCGCTTATAGAGGGGCGCATGCGCTGGCGTGACAGTTCCATGAGGCCAAAGCTGCTGATACGGCCTAGTTGGATTTTCGCACGGTCTTGCTTGAGTGAGTCTTTGACTGCACGTTCCACAAGGCGGCGGTTTTTGCCATAATTCATATCGATGAAATCGATGACAATCAGTCCAGCTAAATCGCGCAGGCGAAGCTGACGAGCTACTTCTACTGCGGCTTCTAGATTGGTTTTTAATGCAGTTTCTTCGACATTACGTTCTGTGGTTGAGCGGCCAGAGTTCACGTCGATGGAAATGAGCGCTTCGGTTTGCTGAATTACCACATAGCCGCCTGATGGCAGTTTTACATGAGGGTCGGTCATGGCCTGAAGCTGCTCTTCGATACCGTAGGCTGCGAGAATAGGCAAAGATTCCTGATGCAGTTTTACATGCCCTGTCTGGTTGGGCATCAGCATATCCATAAATGAAACGGCTTCTTTGTGCGCGGATTCGCCTTCGATAACTACTTCGCGGATATCGGTTGTGTATAGATCGCGCAGCGAGCGTTTGACGATATTACCTTCCTCATACACCGTGGCAGGGGCGGAGGACGAAAGGGTAACTTCGCGGATTTGATTCCAGAGCTTGGTGAGATACTCAAAATCGCGTTTGATTTCCTGTGTAGGCTGATCGATGCCGGCGGTGCGGATAATGACGCTCATTCCGCGATGGCTACGTAGCTCACCAGCTACATCTTTTAACCGTTTGCGGTTGGTATTATCAGTGATTTTGCGCGAAATGCCGCCGCCTTTGGGCGAGTTTGGCATCAGTACGCAATAGCGGCCTGCGAGAGAGATATAGGTGGTGAGGGATGCGCCCTTATTTCCGCGCTCTTCTTTGATGGCTTGCACCAGTATAATTTGGTTGCGCTTGATCACTTCCTGAATGCGGTAGCGGCGGTAGAATGAGCGGCCACGGCGGGCTTCTTCTTGCACGTCTTCGCCACTCAGAATTTCTACCGAGGGGTCTATCTCTTCTAAGGCTGGTAGTTCTGCATTATCGTAGCTATCGCTATGAAACGCAGGATCGTTCATGTCGCCTGGTATATCGGCGTCTGAAAATTCGTTTGTGTTGAAATTAATCGTTTCGATAGGGATTTCAGGTACTAAGGGTGTTGGCTCTGCATCTGAAAAGGGTTCGGATGCAATGAAAGGCAGATCGCTTGAAAGTGATGCTGCAGAAATATCTTCGGGCAGAAGCGTGTATGGCTCTGATTCACTTGGGTTACCTAGTGCATCGATATTATCTGGTGCGCTAAGTTTTGCTTGCTGCAAATATAGCTGCTCTTCTTCTGCTTCTTCGGCTTCGGCTTCAGCAATTTGCTCTTCGACTAGCCGTTGACGATCGGCATTGGGGAGCTGGTAATAATCGGGGTGAATTTCGGAGAAGGGTAAAAAGCCCTGTTTGCCACCACCATATTCTACAAAAGCGGCTTGCAGAGAGGGTTCTACGCGGGTGATTTTCGCAAGGAAGATATTTCCTTTGATTTGCGTTTTGGCCATGGTGACGAAATCAAAATCAATGATTCTGTCATCGTTGGCGATAATTACGCGGGTTTCTTCAGGATGCACTGCATCAATAAGCATACGTTTTGTCATGGCCCCTCCTTAAGGGTAGCACCTGCACAACGTAAGCAACTTTTGCGTAGTTCAGTTAGGGTAGAAATGCATCCAACGATTGCCCATCATGCGCTATGGCTGGCGCTGTGCCATTCCGAGTAGCGTCTGTGAAGAGTGGGGGTGTTGGCTGTGAATGCATGAATCTCAATCTGAATACGTTGGTCGCTCTTGTCGGTGCAAGGCGCACTGTTAATGGTTAACATCGGCCGCAGCAGCTTTAAGAGGAGTATTTTTTCACTCAGTCGGCGCGCGGCAGAATTCTTTTTCACACGATGTAACATCGCATAAAGCAACCATAGCGTGTTTAGGGGTTAGTACAACCTTTTTGTTCTTTGGCTGTAAAAACGCTTGTGGGTTGAGCCGTCAAAGCGGTTGCGGTTGTTATAAACTTGGCTAGTTTACCCCTTATGAATCTTCTTTGCCCATTTAAGTGGTTTGTTTGCAGACTAAGCCTTTTTGCCTTAATTGCAGCATGGGGTGGGGCTGCTGCCTATGCAGCGGGCAATATTACTGGGGTTGCTGTTGATGTGGGAAGCAAAGCAGAGAGAGTGCTGCTTAAGACGGATGCTCCGCTCACACATACCAAGCTATTAACACTTACAAACCCTGATCGTGTTGTTATTGATTTTCCTAAGGTTTCTGCTCAAGGTGTGGCATTGCCGATGGGATATGCTGGTTCGTTGCTTAAGGGGATTCGTTTTGGTCAGTTCGATACAAATACCTCTCGTGTGGTATTGGATTTAGCTAAACCAGCAGATGAAGTGCTGATTGATGTGTATTCGGCTAGTGCAGGGGGGATAAGTATTCAACTTGTTTCTGATCCTGCATCGGTTGCTGTGTCGCCTGCTGCTGATGCACCTGTCGCAGTACAGGCTTTTACTTACGACGCAGCGCAGGATGAGAAACCTCTGATTGTGATTGATGCAGGCCATGGTGGTCAAGACCCTGGTGCAATTGGTGCCCACAAGACCTACGAAAAACATGTGACGCTTGCCACGGCACGGGCATTGCGGCAGGCGTTGTTGCGCACGGGGCGTTACCGTGTTGCGCTTACGCGCGATTCTGATGTGTATATTATGCTAGGTGAGCGCGTGAACATTGCACGCAAGCTCAAGGCGGATATGTTTATTTCGTTGCATGCGGATTCTAATCCTGTGCCCGATGCCAAGGGATTTTCTGTTTATACCATCTCTGACACCGCTTCTGACGAGGAAGCAGCGGCACTTGCCGCGCGTGAGAATGCGGTGGATGAGTTAAGTGGTATGGATTTGGGTGAAGTTGATAAAGATGTGGCAGATATTCTTATCGACTTAGCATCACGTGAAACCAAAACTAAATCGGCGCAGCTTGCGGATATCATTGTCGATGCGCTGCATCCTAAGGTTACTAAGCTTAATAAAACCCATCGTTATGCTGGGTTTAGGGTACTTAAGGCGCCAGATATACCTTCGGTGCTTATTGAGCTTGGGTTTTTAACAAATGCTACTGATGAAAAGCTGCTCAATTCTCAGGAATACCGTGAGGTTGTGACTTCCAGCATTGTACGTGGTATTGATGCGTATTACGTAACCATCAAGCGGCGATAATAAAATACTAGCGAAGATGAGAGAGGCTCGCTAAGGTGCGCGCCACTCACACGCAATCTATAGTAATATTTTCCATGAAGATTTTCTCAAGGCTACCTAAATTTGTTGTCTGGCTGGGTGTAGCGGGCATGACTTCGCTGGTTATTGGCGTGATGGCGGTTTTTTTTATCATTCGCCACTACAGTGCCGATTTGCCCAGCACAGATCAGCTGGCAAATTATAACCCACCTGTGGTGACACGTCTTTATGCGGCGGATGGAAAATTACTTGCAGAATACGCCAAGGAAAAACGCTTTTTCGTTCCGCTTTCATCTATCCCTAAATCAGTGCAGCAGGCGTTTATTTCGGCAGAAGATCAGAATTTCTATAATCACAAGGGCGTCGATATTTATGGTATAGGGCGCGCGCTTTATGAAAACGCTATAAATTATGGCACGGGCCGTTCTCCTGTTGGAGGATCTACTATTACGCAGCAGGTAGTGAAGAACTTCTTGCTCACATCTGAAAAATCGATGGAGCGTAAGGTTAAAGAGGCCATTTTAGCTTACCGTATCTCAAATATTTACACCAAAGAGAAGGTGCTTGAGCTGTATCTGAACGAGATTTATCTGGGGCAAGGTACTTACGGGGTTGCGGCTGCTGCACTCAATTATTTCAACAAATCACTGGATGCATTGACGACAGAAGAAATTGCATTGCTTGCGGCTATGCCGAAAGCACCTGCTAATTATGACCCTACAAGGAATTACGATGCGGCACTTACGCGGCGTAATTACGTTATTGATCGCATGATGGAAGATGGATATATCACGCAAGCAGAGGCTGAGCGCGCAACGGCAACTGCAATTACGCTTACGCCGCGTGATATTGGTGAAACCGCGCATGCAGATTATTTTGCCGAAGAAGTGCGGCGCAGGCTTGCGCAGCTTTATGGTTCGGATGCCTTGTATAAAGGTGGGTTGTTTGTTAAAACCACAGTAGACCCTGAGCTTCAGAAGCATGCGGATAATGCACTTCGCTACGCGCTACGATTATATGACAGGCGTCATGGATTTCGTGGGCCAGTGGGGCAAATTACCACAGGCGAAGGATGGCAGGAGGAATTGAAATCGTTTCCTGACACAACCCATGTGCCTATTTTTAACGACCAGCAGATTGCAGTAGTACTCAATCTTGGTACTGAAGCATCGATTGGATTGGTTAATGGTAAACGTGCAGTGGTTCCTGCAGGAGAGCTTACTTGGGCGAAGCGTTATGTTGGACGTATTGTAGTGGATGGGAAGACCCAAACCATTGCGGGTGTGCTCCGTGCAGGTGATGTTATTATTGTGGAGCCACTTGCAGCAGATGCGAAGCAATTCCGTGTAACACAAGTGCCTGAAGTGAATGGGGCTATGGTTGTTATGGATCCGCATTCGGGTCGTGTACTGGCATTATCAGGTGGGTATGCTTACGGTGGGCCAGATCAGTTTAACCGTGCAACGCAAGCCAAGCGCCAGCCGGGTTCTGCGTTTAAGCCATTTGTATATTTGACTGCGCTTGAGAATGGATTCAACCCGACCAGTATTGTGGTAGATGGGCCGATTGAGCTATCACAAGGTGAGGGGCTGCCTATGTGGCGGCCTAAAAACTATGAGGGCAAATTTTTAGGGCCAACCACACTGCGCAGAGGGCTTGAGAAATCACGTAATACTATGACCGTTCGGCTTGCGGTAATGCTTGGTATTAAGCGTATTCAGCGCATGGCGGTGCGGTTTGGGATTTATGATGCAGACACGCGTGCAGACTTATCGATGGTGCTGGGTGCAAAAGAAACTACACTTCTTAAGCTAGCCAATTCGTATGCTATGTTTGTCAATGGAGGTCGTAAGGTTGAGGCTTCGCTGATTGAGCGTATTGATGATCGCAATGGTATTACCATCTTTCGTCGTGATGCACGTGATTGCGTGGAGTGTACGTTGAGCGCAGAATCGGATGGTTCTGCGACGCCGCCTACCATTGCCGATGACAGAGACCAGATTATAGATCCTCGGGTTGCGTATCAGATTGTATCTATACTTGAAGGGGTTGTGCAACGAGGAACGGCTGTGGCTGCGCGCTCGCTCAATCGTCCGATGGGTGGTAAAACTGGAACCACCAATGATAGCCGCGATACATGGTTTATGGGTTTTACGCCTGATTTGATTATTGGAACTTACATAGGATACGACCAACCGCGTTCGCTTGGTGCGAAAGAAACGGGTGGGCGGGTTGCTTTGCCTGCATTTATGAACTTTGTACAGAATGCGCTTAAAGATAAGCCTACTGTTCCATTCAGGGTGCCTTCGGGCATTCAGCTTGTGCCAGTGAACGCAGTAACGGGCCAGCCTCTTTATTATGGTGAAGAGGGAATGGGCGGTGGAGTCATTCAGGAAGCCTTTATTGTGGGTGGTGAGATTATGAAACCACAATCTGAAGTGGCAGCAGCTGCGCTTGAACCTGAGGTGAAAAATAGCATCAATGAAAGTGGTGCGGCGCCAGAGCAACTTTTTGATTCACCGTTTAACCCTGATGGTATGACGCCGGATGCAGCAGGTGAATCGCCTTATTCGAC
>JAIXZB010000147.1 GCA_027489915.1 Rickettsiales bacterium
ATAGCAACCGCAAAACCATCCAGCATCTAGAAGGCGGCATCATCAAAGAAATCTTGGTCAAAGAAGGCCAAACCGTAAACGCAGGTGATGTGATTTTACGGCTCGATGCCACCACCGCCAACGCACGGCGCGATGTGCAACGTAGCCAATATATCAGCGCCCGCGCCAGTGAAGCGAGGTTGATCGCCGAACGCGATGGCGCAGCAACCGTCACCTTCCCGCAAGAACTACTCGCGCTCGATGGCAAAGATACCGAAGTCACCGAAGCACTCGATACCCAGCGCCGCTTATTTGAAACCCGCAAAAATAACCTACGCGAACAGATGGACGCATTGCAGCAACGCGTCAATCAAGGCAGCGAAGAAATCTCAGGCCTGCGTCTGCAAGCCAGTGCTGCAGGCGAACAGCTCGGCTTACTTCGAGAAGAAATCAACATGGTGCAATCCTTAGTGAATTCAGGCAATGCCGTGCGCTCACGCCTGCTTGCGCTGCAACGTAATGCCGCACAAATCAGTGGCCAACGTGGCGAAGCACTCGCCAATATCGGCCGCGTCAATCAGCAGATGAACGAAGCGCGCGTCATGCTCGCCAACAAAAAAACCGAATACACCAATCAGGTAGTAAACGAACTCAAAGAAGTACAAGTGCAATCCTCTAACCTCGGCGAGCAGCTCCGCTCCGCCGAAGCCGTCGCCAAGCGTATCGACATTACCGCACCCATGGCAGGCCAAGTCGTAGGCCTCAATGTCCATACCGTAGGTGGCGTCATCCAGCCGGGCGAAAAACTTCTCGATATCGTCCCCACAGGCGACAAGCTCGTGGTCGAAGCGATGGTTAACCCACAAGACATCGATAACGTCCAAGTAGGCCTAAAAGCCATGGTACGCTTATCCGCCTATAAACAACGCCGCATCCGTCCGGTGGAAGGAAACGTCGTCACCGTCTCTGCCGATAGATTCGAAGATAAAGCCTCAGGCCAAGCCTACTTCACCGCCCGCATCGAAATCCCGCCCGAAGAAATGGCAGATCTAAAAAATGTCGAACTCAGCCCCGGCATGCCCGCCGAAACCCTCATCGTCACAGGCAGCCGCACCATGCTAAGCTACCTCCTAGACCCCATCCGCTACGGCTTCGGCAGAGCCTTCAGAGAAGAGTGATTTTTTTCTTTTTTACTTTTTTCCAACTTTTATCAGAGTGAGCCGAATACTAGGAGGGTTCTGTTTTGGGTATCCGCAGTGTAACAGCGCTACATAAGGATGCACAAAACAGGTTCCGACGACGTAGTCGGTTCGCTATGATAAAAGCAAAGCAGGTGCAACGTCTAGCTCATCAGACATTTTCCCCCGCACCATCAACCCCGGATGCGGCAAATTCACCAAATTATCCACTGTTACCGCTACCGCCTCACGCGGGTTGTAACGCTCGCTCACTTTCAGCTCCACACTGTTCTTGCGCTGCGCATGGCTCGCCTGCAATTTGCGAGCGCTCGCCATCAAATCGAACCTATCGCGCACCACAAGAATATTGCAAAATCCTGCCTCTTTCAATTTCGCTGCCAATGTTCCTTGGGTAAATCCCGTGCGGTGAGCCATCAGAGCGGAACCCTTGGCAAGCGCCGTGCGCGAACCATACACGGCATCAATCGGCGCAATCGCACCCCCAGGCGCATCATAAAGCGTATCCTCTAATTTGCCCTGCGCAATATAGGCTGCCATCGTCTGCAAATCGGGTGTGTGAATCACCAGCTCCCCGCCCCATGCTAGCACGCGGTAAAATCCCTCCAGCGCAGGCACCACCGCATGCGCCTCCAAATGCTCCAGATTATGCCCCGAATGCAGCGCCGAAACCGCCCCGTCAGGCAACATCGATAAATCCGTTAAGTCACCCAATATATGCGGCTCGGCCTGTGCATTCATATCCAGTCGCAATTCAAACCATGCAGTCTCGTCGGCAAATCGAGCATCCAAACGATGCTTGCGCGCATGGCCCGAACCCACATTCAGCACTACCTTACGCCCCTTCGCAAGCGCCCGAATTTTCTGAATTACTCCCGCATGCTCTGCATTCACCTGGCTCATATTTTCTTCCTTATCTCTCAAGCGACATGTTCTAGAGTGCATCAAATGCTAGGAGCACTTGCCTTTTCTGAAAACCGCAGCGTAGCAGCGCTACGTGAGGATTCGCAGGAAAGGATGCGACGACGCAGATGATGTGCTATAGTACATGTCATCCCCACCAACTATCCTTATGAAGCTTCGGATCTACAAGCTTCAACATCTCCTGCTGCACTGGCGGTGGCACTAACCCCTGCGCCACTTCCTTCACCAACTGCACATGCATCGGTAGCAGCATTTTCAAATCGTAATTGCGAAGCACCGTCTCGCGCGCGGCAATCCGCATCGCAGCATTTCTGTCTTTAGCATCCAGCAATTCCACCACCTTTGCTGCGAGTTTTTCTGCATCAAAAAAATCACACAATAATCCATTTTCCCCGTCACGCATTACCTCGCGCACGGGCTTAGTATCACTCGCCACAATCGCACATCCCGCCGCCATCGCCTCCATCAACGACCACGACAACACAAACGGATAGGTCAGGTAAATATGCGCTGCACTCACCTGCAGCATCGTCATCATCTCGGCGTGCGGAAGCACTCCTACAAAATGTAATCTTTCACGCAGCGGCGATTTTTCAAGTCCCGTTTTCTGCAACCATATTTTGCGGTAACTCGTGCCCTTCGGCGCTGGCTTGCCATAACTCACCCCATCCGCACCCACCACCACAATATGCGCATTCGGACGCTCTTTCAAAAGCGTTGCTGCCGCTTGCATAAACGTCGGAAACCCACGATACGGCTCAAAATTACGCTCAATATGCGTAATCACCTCATCGCCCACTTTGAAACTCGGGCCATTCTTCACATGAAATATTGCCTGCGGATTCGGCGCACAAAAATCCGTATCAATCCCATCATGCATCACCGCAATCTTGTGATGAAATTCGCTTGGGTGCGTACTCCACTGCCACACCGTCGGCGATAGGCCAAAATCCGCTGCCTCCAAACTCAGAATATTTGTCGTATTCTTAATGCGACTACGGGCCAAATCATCCGCTGTAATCGGGTCACTCGTATCAAACCCCAAATCCGCACCCTGCGCACGGTAATAAAATTCAAAGAACGAAAACAGCTTCGCGGCAGGAAAGATATCTTTAATAAATAACGCATCGCCCCAACCAGGATGCGCCACAATGAGCTGAGGCGAAAACCCCTCTTCGTCTCGCAGCTTCTTCGCCACTCGCCACACTTCCTGCCCTTGCAACACTGCCCGTTCTGCGTTGACAAGGTAGCGGTGCGAATGTGGGCTCGCCTCACGCGGTACACGGTAAGTCACCCGCACTGCGCCCTCTACACTCGCGCTCTTATGCTTGGTAATAAACCGAATCCGGTGCGTCCCCTCCGCCCCCAGCGCCCGCGCCAGATGCTTAAACTGCCCTGGCATATTCGGATGCAGAAAGAGAATATCCATACTACACAACGCCCGCTTCAACCACCTCACGCATCGCCACCTGCCTGCTACGCTGCGCATTGTAAAACGTGCCCAAAAATACCACACTTGCACCAGCCAGCGTGTAGCCATCAATCAATTTCCCAAACACCGCATAGTTAAGCAGCGTCACAAAAATAAGCTGCGTAAAGTTGAGCGGAATCAGCAGCATGTATGGCACTTTCGCAATCGCCTTCCCCACCAAAATCTGCTGCGCATATGCAATAAGCCCAATCACAATCAACCACACCCAGCCTTCAGCTGTGGGCGTCTGCCAATAATAGATGCCTGCAGGCAGCGCCAGAATCGTTGTCAGCAGCAGCATATAAAACGCAATCGCATGCGCCGATTCGGTGCGCGTTAGCAGCTTAATCACAATCCCACACAGCGAAAACGCAGTCGCCGCCGCCAGTACAAACAGCACCCCCGCACTTGCAGGCAGAATCCCCGGGCGCGTAATCAGCAGCAAGCCTACAAACCCAATGAAAAGTGCAATCCATGTATGCGCATAACTTTTCTCACGCAAAATCACAATCGCCGCCACCGTCGCAATCAGCGGCGAAGCAAAATTCAGCGCCGTGTGCATCGGCAGCGTGAACACATCGCCAATATACCCCAGCGAAAAAAATGTCAGCACAAACCCGCCAT
>JAIXZB010000070.1 GCA_027489915.1 Rickettsiales bacterium
CTACGTGGAACGCACTGCAAAACACACCCCTAACTTTGCAGTAGTGCTCGATATCGATCAGACGGTGCTAAATAACATCTCCTATCACATCATGCAGGATAAAAAGCGTGCACCCTTCACGCCCGAGACATGGCGCGATTGGGTGGAGCAGCGCGCAGCTGTTGCCGTGCCAGGTGTGTTGCCATTTATCGCACGGGTAAATGCACTCGGTGGGCATGTGGCGCTGGTCACTAACCGTCGTAGTTATGAAGCGCATGCGACCATTGATAACCTCGCTAAAATTGGGCTGACGAAGGGAAGTGATTACGAGTTGCTCTATACCCACGAATGGCCCGATGGAGCGAAAGAAAAAGATGTGCGGTTCTTGCTGGTGAATGCCGAATTATCGCGTCGCTTTAACACGCCCGTTACCACCATTGCGTATATCGGCGATCAATCTACCGACAAACCATCAGATGAAACAGGCTCACGCTTTTTCTGCATCCCGCAGGGAAATCTCTACGGTAAGCCGTGTGAGTTTGAAGGCATGCAGTGATAACGCTTCACCGCGCTGTATTGTATGTGGCGCTGGCTAATCTAACCTATTTCGGTGTGGAGTTTGCAGTAGCGCTTCATATTCACTCGGTGGCGTTATTTGCCGATAGTGTGGATTTTCTCGAAGATGCATCGATTAACCTGCTTATATTTATCGCGCTTGGTTGGACGGTGGTGGCGCGTGCGCGGGTGGGTATGGTGCTTGCAGGTTTGTTGCTCTGGCCAGCACTCGCTACGTTATGGATGCTGTGGCACAAAATAGCATCTCCCATCACTCCCGATGCGTTTTCTCTTTTTCTCACTGCAACAGGTGCGTTGGTGGTGAATTTATCTTGCGCATTTTTGCTTGCTCGGTTTCGTAATGCGCAAGGCAGCCTCACCAAAGCTGCCTTTTTTTCAGCACGTAACGATGCGCTTGCGAATATCGGTATTATTGGCGCTGCCGCCATTACCTACATGCAGCCCACCCAGTGGCCCGATATCATCGTCGGCATCATCATCGCCATCATCAATGCCGATGCCGCCAAAGAAGTTTGGGAAGCTGCGCGTAAAGAACAGTTGGAGCATCGCATATAGGCGACACTGGGGCCTGACGAATTTATATCGTCAGACCCCAGTGCATTTAGGCAGATTTTCGTTTCACATTGTCATTTTGAGAAGAAGCATGATCAATGGTTTTGAGATTCTTGGCATTTAGAATCGGTATGGTTCTTGGCTTTTGCTCCTCTGGGATTTCACGCACGAGTCCAATGCGCAATAGCCCGTCTTTGATTTGCGCATCCGTGACTTTCATATGGTCTGCCAAGCGGAACACACGCTCAAATGGTCTGGCAGCAATACCACGGTAAAGAAAATCCGTTTTTTCTTCGTTCTGAGTATCGATTCTGCCTGCTATTGTGAGGCTGTCGCGTTCGCAGGTAATGTGCAAATCGTTTTCTGTAAATCCTGCTACGGCCATTGTGATACCGTAACGGTCTTCAGCATATTTTTCGATATTGTAGGGCGGATAAGAGCCCGCTATTTCATCGGTGCTGGCAAGCGATTGCAGCAAGTCGCTAAAGCGTTCAAATCCTACCGTGTTACGAAATAGTGGGGTGAGAGAAATGGTATTCATAAGAAACCTCCTAAAAATGAAGCAAGGTTAAACATAAATAGCAATATATGAGCCCGTGTTGGCGCTCTTATTGTATTATTTTGGAAATGGATATTTTGTTTTCAAGAGCCACGACGTATTTTTTATTATTCGCCGCATACAAAGGATTTTTCTGCACTCAATGCAGTCTACACCACCCGAAGCCGAAGGCATAAGATGGTGGGATCAAGAGGATTCGAACCTCCGACCTAGCGCTTAGGAAGGAGGAGGCAGTACGCTACTGCGTAGCCGCGAGTCATTCGTTTGCAATTTTTAGAACGTCAAGTTGATGCCAATACTGGTAATCCAAGTATTATTTGCGGTGCCGTCAGTGGTGGCGCCGACGGTTTTGCCTGCATATTCGGCGTCCTGATAATGCAGCAACCCACGCACATTGATAGAATCCGTGAGCCAGTATTGCGCGCCCCCGCCAACACGCGCTTTAAGCTCGTTGGTATCCACCGCAAAATTAGCATTGGTTGAATTGCCGATATAGCTTGTGTAAGTAGCCCCAACAGAAGCAATAAGTTCGATATTGGTGGCATCAATGGGGTAATAGCCCATGACATCCAAAGCGATCCCATCACCATGGTTCGAAGACTCAATGCTTGCCGGACCCGTTTTTGTATCTTTAAGAGCACGTAAATACGACGCTTCAACGCCAAGATATTTGTGAATACGAGCGCCTGCGCTTAGGTTAAAGCCATGCAGGGTGTTCTCTGAGAAATCCCCGAACGAAAATTGTGTCGTGGGAATTGCTTTGTAGTTGATATCGTAACGGTTATATGCCGCGCCCACATAAGGTTTAAAGAAAAATCCATCGGGCGATGATTCAGCAAAAGCGCTGGTAGCAAAGAGGCATGTGATAACGAAAGCGGAAGACAGGAGAGTTTTCATGATGGGTCCCATAAGCTTAGTGTAGCGGCATTTCCAAGTAACGTGTTTTAAAAGCCAGTAGCAATTCTTTCGCGCTACCGCAATGCTATTTTGCATTCATTATCCTCACGCTAAGGGCGTAGTGCGGCTATCTCTTGGAATAGTGAATGGTGGGATCGAGAGGATTCGAACCTCCGACCTAGCGTTTAGGAAACGCTTGCTCTATCCTGCTGAGCTACGACCCCACTGCAGCTTCTTTAGCATGGTTATTTGTTTGCGTGCAAGGCACGCGGGCCTGCTGAGCTACGACCCCATTGCTGTTTCCCATAGCACAGTCTTTTCATTGCGCGCAAATAGCATGACGCCCTGCCACCGTATGCTAAGGGGGAGTGGTGCATACGGTAACAGGGCGCTAGCGGGGAGGCTAGGGAGAGTCTCTGGTTGCCCAGAGCATTTGGTTATTGCTTGCGAGCGTCTTGGGGTGTTACAGCTGGTGCACCGCTCGAGCCAGGGCCTGTGTGAGCGGGCAGCTTGCCCTTGTGTTTTTCTTTCCATGCAGCTTTCATTTTTGCACGTTCCTCAGGGCTTGCTGCTTCCCATTTGGCACGGCGCTCTTCACGCATTTTTTTGTGGGCATCCATGCGGGTTCTTTCCTCAGGCGAAGCTTTGTCGTAGCGTTCTTTCCAGCGCGCTTCATGTTCGGCCTTCATTTTGGCGCGTTCTTCGGGTGATGCGTTTTTGAATTTTTCACGCATTTCTTTATGATGCTGCATCATCGCCCCCTTGTCAGGTGCTTTGGCCGCAGGCGTTTCGGCAAAGGCTGGCATGGCCCAAGCAATGGCAATGGCGGCGATGATGGGGGTGGTTCTCATGATGTCCTCGTGGTTCTGGTGAATGGGGATAGGTATGCTGTCTTGTTTGTAAAATCACTCTAGCTGCTCATGCCTTTTCGCAGCCTAACCCCGACATTACGGTTTGATGAGATTTGCCTCAGGCACTACATCCACGATATCTTCGTCAGGCGCATCAAGTTTTTCGGGCAGGAACCCGCCTGCTTGCATGTGCCACATGGTGGCGTAGTGCCCGCCTTGCGAAAGCAGGCTTGCATGGGTGCCCTCTTCGATAATACGCCCAGCATCGAATACCAAAATACGGTCCATCTGCGCAAGGGTGGAAAGCCTGTGGGCAATCACAATCACGGTTTTATCCTGCATCATTTCTGCCAGTGC
>JAIXZB010000074.1 GCA_027489915.1 Rickettsiales bacterium
ACGCTTGATTTCTTTTGCCTGCTCTCTATATGCACAGGCATGAGAGATTCTTCCACCCTTACCCATCGCATCCGCCGTCACGCGGCAAGCCTTATCATGGTGGTGGTAGGGATGCTCATGCTCTCGTATGCCTCCGTGCCACTCTACCGCATGTTCTGCCAAATCACAGGATTTGGCGGCACTCCCATGCTTGCTGATGGTGCATCTACAAACGTTGTAAATCACAGTATCAAAGTGCGCTTCAATGCCGATACCGACCCCAGCCTGCCGTGGAATTTCGCCCCCGTCGAAAAAACGGTCACAGTAAAGTTGGGCGAAAACAGGCTTGCTGCATTCACGGCTGAGAATAATTCCAATGAACCAATTCACGGGGTTGCCACCTATAACGTTATCCCGCACGAAATGGGTCAGTATTTCCAGAAAATCCAGTGTTTTTGTTTCGAAGAACAGGTGCTTGCCGCACACCAAAAAGTGAATATGCCCGTCTCGTTTTTCATCGACCCTGCAATGCTTAAGAACCCTGAAACCAAGGGTATCTCCGAAGTCACACTTTCCTATACGTTTTTCGAGAAAAAGAAATAGTACGTGCAGGTTACGCAACTGACACTTGTCACTGGCTTTTTTTCTGGTTACACAGTGCCTGAAATCACCGAATGACGGACGTAATCTATGGCATCGCATCAAACCCACCCTTACCACATCGTCAACCCCAGCCCATGGCCTATTCTGACCTCTTTTGCACTCATGCTTCTGGTCGTTGGCGCTGCATTCGCGCTGCATAAAGAACCTGCAGGGCACTTCCTACTGCCTATTGGTTTCATTGCGGTGGTGGCTTGTTCCTTCTTCTGGTGGCGCGATGTGATTCGTGAGGGTGTAAAAGACCATGCACATAGCAAAGCGGTTTCAAACGGGTTGCGTGTTGGCATGGTGCTGTTCATCTGTTCGGAAATTATGTTTTTCGTCGCGTTCTTCTGGGCGTATTTCGGTGCGGCGTGGTTTCCTAAACTGCCGCTAGAAGATACATGGTCCATCGCTGCGGGTGTCTGGCCTCCTGCTAATATCATCACCTTCGATCCGTTCCATTTGCCCTTCCTCAACACCCTCATTCTCCTGCTTTCGGGCACTACCGTCACTTGGGCGCACCATGCGCTGGTTGAAGGTAAAAAAAAAAAAAAAAAAAAAGCACTCTGGTGTACCGTCATTCTCGGTGCGCTGTTCACCACCTGTCAGGCGTATGAATACAGCCACGCAGCGTTCGGCCTTGCCGATGGTAAATATGCCTCCACCTTCTACCTCGCTACAGGCTTTCACGGCGTACATGTGTTGATTGGCACCATCTTCCTTGCCGTTATGCTGCGCCGCGCCTACACGGGCACATTGCAAACCAAGCAGCATCTCGGTTTCGAGTTCGCCGCATGGTACTGGCATTTTGTCGATGTGGTATGGTTGTTCCTGTTTGTCGGCATCTACTGGCTCGGCGCAGGTACAGCACACTAAACGCATGTGCGTTAAATCTGGCTTTTTGTTCACTCGACTCGCGCCTGCAAGTCTATTATAACGCACGCATGACATCACCTTCCATAGCACATGTTGCGCTTTCGCATTGCTGCCCAGCTTGCGGCAAAGGTACGCTCTATGCTGGCATGCTAAAAATTGCGCCTACCTGCACCGAGTGTGGCCAATCCTTCGGTGGTGAAGATAGCGGCGATGGGCCAGCTTTTTTTGTGATTCTCATTGTTGGGTTTTTAGTCACCACACTCGCAGGTGTTTCCGAAGTATTGATTGGTATGCCCCTTTGGCTGCATGCACTTGTATGGATTCCTACCACCTTCATTCTTTCCATTTGGCTACTGCGTGTGTCCAAATCAGCATTGCTTGCATGGCAATATAAAGTCGCACATCTGGAAGAAAGCGCACCGCATGAATAGTCTCTTCTGTCCTTCGCGTTACCGCCGCCCCAGCCTGCTTGCGTGGATATGTTTTCTCTCAGCGTTTTTCACCCTTATGGCGCTGGGATTCTGGCAGCTTGACCGGCTTGCATGGAAAGAAGAACTGATTGCAAAGCTGGCGGTAAACGGCCAAGCCAAGCCACTACGTGCGCTACCTACCGATTCACTTCCCGATATGTTTCAAGCCGTCATTATCAAAGGCACATTCGGCAAGCAGGAATTTCACGTCACCCCGCGCTATTATAACGATGTGCTGGGCTACCATCTGTTCGTGCCTTTCACGCTAGATGATGGTCGCCATGTTATGGTCAATCGTGGCTGGGTACCGGCGGCGCAAAAAGAGCTCGCCTCACGGCCAGAATCGGCAACTCCCAAGGGCAAGCAAACCCTTCGGGTGCAAGTGCGCGAAGGCGCAGAACGCCACACCTTCACACCCGAAAGCCAGCCTGAGAAAAACGTCTGGTTTGGCCGCGATATTACGCGCATGGGCAAGGAAGCTGGTATCGATGTGTTGCCCTACAGTGTCGATGTGCTGATGACGCAAAAGAGCGCGCAGAACACATTGCCTATCCCTTCCGATGGCACCGTAACGCTTCGCAATGATCACCTGAATTACGCCATCACCTGGTTCTTGATTGGGCTTGCGGCGCTGATTATTTTTACCGTGTTCCACCGCAAGGATAAAACCACCGCGTGAGTGCTTATACCACACTCGAATCCCGCTTTCGTCAGCTCTCCTCCATCGAGGGGGCATCCGCGATACTGCACTGGGATGCAGCAACTATGATGCCTACTGGCGCCAATGCCGTGCGCGGCGATCAACTTGCAGCGCTTGCTGAAATCGCGCACGAAAAACTCCTGCGCGAGGATATGCCCGATCTCTTCGCACATGCCGAGCAAGATGTATCTGCCCTCAATGAATGGCAACGCGCCAACCTGCGCGAAATGCGCCATCGCTACCTGCATGCTGCGGCATTGCCGCAATCGCTCGTTGCCGCACTCACCCGCACGCGGCTCGCGAGCGAACATCAATGGCGACAAAGCAAAGCCGATAATGATTACGCCAGTTTCGCGCCGCTCTTTGGTGAAGTTATCGCACTCACGCGCGAAGCCGCACAGGCGAAATCCGAAGCGCTCGGGCTCACCCCCTACGAAGCGCTGCTTGATAGCTACGATGGAGGGCTACGCTGCGCGGATATCGACCCACTCTTTGCCGATTTGCGCACATGGTTGCCGTCACTTGTCGATGACGTCATTGCACATCAGCGCACGCACCCTGCTCTGCCGCTTAATGCTTCTATTCCCATCTCCAAACAAGAAGCACTTGGGCGCGAACTGATGGCAGCACTCGGCTTCGATTTCACCCGTGGGCGCATCGATACATCGGCGCATCCGTTCTGCGGCGGCGTGCCAGGCGATGTGCGCCTCACGACGCGTTACCGCGAAGATGCCTTCACCGATTCGCTCTACGGTGTGTTACACGAAACAGGGCATGCGCTCTATGAAATGGGGTTGCCTGCCGATTGGCGCGGCCTTCCCGTTGCCGATGCACGGGGCATGACCGCGCATGAATCGCAATCCCTGCTCGTTGAAATGCAGCTAGCGTTAAGCCCTGCGTTTTTACAGTTTCTCGTGCCTAAACTCCACGCCACCTTTGGTGTATCGGGCGAGGCATGGGGCGCAGAAAACCTCACCCGCCATCTCACCCATGTGTCACGCTCCTTCATCCGTGTAAGTGCCGATGAAGTCACCTACCCACTCCATGTCATGCTGCGTTACGAGCTCGAAAAATCTATTTTGGCGGGGGATGTGCAAGTAAATGATATTCCAGATGCATGGGATAATGGGTTCGAGGCGTTATTCGGCCTGCGCCCACCCACCCTCGCCGAAGGTTGCCTACAAGACATTCATTGGCCGGAAGGTATGTTCGGCTATTTCCCCACCTATAGTTTGGGCGCCATGCTCGCCGCCCAATTATTCGCCCGCTTCAAAGCAGAGTATCCCGCGTGGGAATCCGATATTGCGCGTGGCCACTTCCTCCCCCTCACCACATGGCTCGGCGAAGTGCTGCACAGCAAAGCCTCGCTGCTTTCCACGCCCGAACTCATCCGCAGCGCCACAGGCGCACCCCTTTCCACGAGCGCCTTCAGAGCGCACTTGCATGCGCGATATCTTCAATAATACTAGCCACATAGCAGCAAGGCCGCTATAACCCTGCGCATGCGTTATATTTCTACACGTGGGGCTGCTCCCGTTTTATCGTTTGATGCTGTGGTGCTTGCAGGCCTCGCCTCTGACGGAGGGCTGTATGTGCCCGAATCGATTCCGCAGGTATCACCCGCAACATTGGCGCGCTGGGCAACGCTTTCGTATACTGAGCTTGCGGTTGAAGTCATGCACCCATTCATGGGCAAAAGTTTCAGCCGTGAAGCGCTGCGCAGCATGGTCGAAGATGCCTATAGCACGTTCCGCCACGAAGCGATTGCGCCACTTACCCAACTTTCCTCGCGTCATTTCGTGCTGGAATTGTTTCATGGCCCTACCTTGGCCTTCAAAGATTTCGCGCTGCAACTGCTTGGAAGGCTGCTTGATGATTTGCTTGCGCGCACGGATAGTAAAGCCGTGGTGCTCGGCGCCACCTCGGGCGATACGGGGTCTGCCGCCATTGCCGGCTGCGCGCACAGCACCCGCATGCAATCGGTGATACTCTATCCTCATGGCCGCGTGTCGGATGTGCAGCGCCGCCAGATGACGACACTGAACCGCGCCAACGTGCATCCCTTAGCACTCGCTGGCACATTCGATGATTGTCAGGATATCGTCAAAACCCTATTTGCCGACGCAGCATTTCGCTCAGGCGTGCAGCTTGTGGCCGTCAACTCCATCAATTGGGCGCGTATCTTAGCGCAGGTCGTCTATTATTTCTATGCGGCCTTCGCCCTTGGTGCGCCTTCCAAGCGTGTCAGCTTCAGCGTGCCTACGGGCAATTTCGGTGATATTTTTGCAGGCTATATTGCGCTGAAAATGGGGCTGCCGATTGAGAAGCTCATCATCGCCAGTAACAAAAACGATATTCTCACACGCTGTATGCATAGCGGTGTGTATCATATGAACGGCGTCACCCAAACCTTATCGCCCAGCATGGATATCGAAATCTCCTCGAACTTCGAGCGCTTGCTGTTCGATTTACATGGCCGCGATGGCGCCCTGATTGCCGAGAAAATGAAAACGTTCCGCGCCAGCAAGTCCCTTGCCCTTGCGCCCTCTGCCTTAGCGGATATGGCGCAGCATTTTGCTGCTCATGCGTGTGATGATGCACACACGCTTGCCACCATATCCCGCATACATACCGCATGCGGTTACGTGCTCGATCCTCACACGGCAACGGGTGTTGCTGCAAGCGAAGCGATGCTGCCCGAACTCTCAGGCCCTGTTATCACACTTGCCACCGCGCATCCTGCGAAATTCCCAGATGCTGTGCAGCAAGCCACAGGCGCGCATCCCGCACTTCCCCATCACCTCGCAGACCTGATGACACGCGAGGAGAAGATTACACCTATTGCCAATGATATGGAGGCGGTGAAACGCTATGTGATGGGGCTGGTATGACCCTGAACCTCACCACACTCCCTAACGGATTACGCATCGCCAGTGAAGCGGTTGTGGGCGCACAAACGGTCGCGTTTGCCATTTCAGTCGGTGTGGGTGCGCGTTACGAAACACCAGAACAACATGGCATTTCGCATTTGCTCGAGCATATGGCATTTAAAGGCACCCCCACCCACAACGCGCGTGAACTGGCCGAAGCGTTCGATCTCATGGGCGGAAATGTCAATGCTTACACGGGATCTGAAACCACCGTCTATTATTGCAAAGTGCTTAAAGAATACGGCGAAGATGCGTTGCGATTACTCTGCAGCATTGTGCGCCATTCCACCATCGATGAAACCGAGCTTGAGCGCGAGCGCGGCGTCATTTTGCAAGAGCTCGCCATGCATAATGATACGCCCGATGATCTGGTGTTCGATATGTTTCAGGAATCGGCATTTTCCCATCAAGCATTAGGCCGCAGCATCCTTGGCACCGTGGAGAGCATTGCGCGCCACCCGCGCAGTGCGATAGTACAATTCATTACGCAGCATTACGTGCCTAAGCGCATGGTGTTATCAGCAGCAGGTGCGGTGAATCACGCGCAGCTTTGCACTGTCGCGGAAGCCTATTTTGGCGATATGACAGACACCATGCTCACCCCCTACGAGCCAGCGCATTACGTGGGTGGCAGCCACATTGTGCATAAAAAACTCGAACAGGTACAACTGGTGCTGGGCTACCACGCCATTCCCTCTACCCACGAGGATTATTATGCACTGCAAGTGTTCGCTACCTTGCTTGGCGGCGGTATGTCCTCGCGCTTATTTCAAGAAATCCGCGAAAAGCGCGGGCTGGTCTATAGTGTGTCGGCCTTTGCAAGCTGCTATTTGGATACAGGGATCCTCGGCATTTACGCCGCCACTGGCCCAGAGCATATGAAAGA
>JAIXZB010000102.1 GCA_027489915.1 Rickettsiales bacterium
TCGGCAGCTATCACATCTGCATCGCCTAAGGCATGACTTAATTTAGGGATATCCGATGTGGCTGCGCCATGAAGCACTAGTAGACCACCGCCTTTGGATGCGAGTTGTGCATGCAGTGCGCATACTGTTTCGGCGAGGAAGCTGAGCCTACGATCATGCTTGTTTTTAAAACGCGATAACACGCCTGAATCGAACACGAACACAGGCTGCACAGGGTGCGGGCGGCTCATGGCGGTTGCCAGCACGGCGTGATCGTGTAGCCGCATATCGCGACGAATCCAAGCTATTGTTGTCATAACATGACTGAATAAATGATTTATGAGGCTATAGTAATAAAAACTTCATGGTTTTACATTACGGTACTGTAATGGCTTACGATTTTCTAGATACTTTGCGCGTACAGGTTGGAGCACCAGATACGTTATACACACCGAACGTAGCCATTTGCTTGTTGGAGGCACTAACCATTAGCAGAAATATTGATAGCCTTAATACGCTTCAGAACAAGTGGGGCATTATGCACGGGCGACATACAAAAGGAGTCGTCGCATTCAATAATGTGCCACATTATGAAGAACGAATAAATGCTATTACTACAAGGTTACTGGAATCAGCCAAATCCGTTAAGTAGAAATTGGGCACGGAGTTGAGCAAAACTGAGCAGTTTGCTTTATTCTACGCAAACAAAGTTAGGTCAGAACAGCTGGATACTTACATTCATAAACCTTTGAATGCCATGATTGAAAGTTTAGAGGCAAGCCTGAAGCAGGGCCAATGGCAAAGATCTTCCACGTTAATGGAGAGCGACAAGCTGTATTTAGCGTCCACACATCAGCCTTTTATACGCAGCTTTGAAAACGAACTAAGGAAGCTAGAAAAAGATACTCAACAGAGCACTTCGTTCGTTATGGCTTTGCAGCAGCAACCTGTTGGCCCAGAACGCTTTCGGGATCGATAGGGGTTTTTCCTTCGCGCATACTGAAATGCAATTGTGGGGTTTTTACGCTGCCCGAATTGCCCACATATCCCAGCACATCGCCCTGCACCACCGTATCTCCCTTCGTGAGAAGGAATTCTTTTGCATGGGCGTAGGATGTCATCCAGCCATCTTTGTGGCGTAGGATGAGAAGGTTTCCGTAACCTTCTAATTCGGAGCCCACATATACCACCTCGCCATCAGCGGCTGCCCAGATGGGATCGCCTGTATTGGCGGCGATGTTGACGCCATCATTGGAAAGTCCATTGGTTTTTGGGCCAAAGCGCGACACAAGCTGGCCATTTACGGGCCAGCGAAATGCCAAATTAGCGCCGTTTATAGGGGCTTGTGTAGAGGGCTGCGCTTTTGCTGGTTCAGCCGTTGCTACTGCAGGTGCTTCGGAAGGTTCCGCCGATGCTGCGTTAAAAGGAGCTGCTTTGGATTCTGCAACGGGAGGATTTGCAGTAGGTGGAGGCAAATCATTGGCCTCTACTTTTTCGATACCTGCATCTACGCCGTAGGTATGTTCTTCGCTTTTATATTTATAGGCCACTTCGCCCTGATTGGCGCGGTTATAATCGCTGTAACGCGGTATGGCTTGTCCGTTTTCAAATGCGCCGTTGCGGCCATAATAGCTGTTGCTTTTATCGACAAGCGAAGCCACGCGCTCTTGAGAGCAGGCGGACAGCAGGGATGTTACAAGCAGTGCTGCGGTGAGCGTATGTTTCATACCAACCTCTTATTAAGCTGATTGTATAGCAAATATTCGCCCGTTAGCCAAGCGCAGAGCTATTCGTCTGATACTAAAGGCACGAAGCGCACACTTGCCAGTGGCTCGGCTGACACACCTTCGGTGGTTTTGGTTACGCGGTAAAGCTGCTGATCGGCGACGTGATCGCCAAGGGGAATAATCATGATACCACCTACCGCAAGCTGCTCTATGAGTGCGGGGGGAATATCTTCGGCGGCAGCAGTGACGATAATGCGGTCGTAGGGTGCAGCATGCGCCCAGCCGCGCGCGCCATCGCCCAGATGGGCAGTGATGTTGCGCAATTTCAGCGCATCGAAGCGCGAAACAGCTTCATCCATAAGGGGTTTATGACGCTCGATAGTGTGCACACGGCGCGCAAGTACGGCGAGGATGGCGGCTTGGTAGCCAGATCCTGTGCCAATTTCCAGCACTACGTGCTTGGCATCCAGCTCCAGTGCTTGCGTCATCATCGCAACGGTGGTGGGCTGGCTTATGGTTTGCTCGCAGGCGATGGGAAGTGCTTGATCATCATAGGCATGGGTGGCGAAGGCTTCGGGCACAAAGGCCTCGCGCGGAATTTGTTCGAGTGCCGCGAGGACGGAAGTGCTGGTGATGCCATTTTTGCGCAGCGCCATGATGAGACGGATTTTTCCTGCGATAAGTAGCGGGTCATCCATGGCTTTGGAAGGCGTGCGCGAGGTTGCTTGAGGGCGCTTGTGAATCACCTTATGCGCGCTCCCATGCATCCATCAATTCACGCATAAAGAGGTGATGCGTTAAATCCATCGTGAGGGGGGTGATGGTTATGTAGCCATCTTCGAGTTGATGATAATCGGCTTCGGGGTGGGTGCCGAAGGGTTCAACCCCCGGCCCTGCTATCCAGAAATAGGGCCGACCGCGAGGGTCGGTACGACGCTCAAGCTTTTCGCCAATGCGGCGACGACCATGGGGGCATAGGCGCGCGCCGCGAATATCTGCATCCTTAATGCCAGGGAAATTGACATTGATGAGGGTGCCATCTGGCCATGTGTGGCGGCCTAACTCGCGTATAATCGCTGCACCGCGCTTGGATATGGGCTCCCACTCGATAGGTTTATTATCGTGAATACGGTTGGAGAATGCAATGGAGGGTATTTCGAGCAGCGTGCCTTCCATTGCGGCGGCGATGGTACCTGAGTAGGTAACGTCTTCGGCGACATTTGCGCCGCGATTGACACCTGATAGCACTAAATCGAACTTCGCTTCGGGGGCGATTTGCATGGTGGCCATCAGCACGCAATCGGTGGGGGTTCCTGTAACGGCGTAGCGTTTTTCGCTAAGCTGACGATAACGTATTGGTTCGTGCATGGTGAGCGAATGCCCTGCCCCGCTTTGCTCTATCTCGGGGGCA
>JAIXZB010000181.1 GCA_027489915.1 Rickettsiales bacterium
AGTGCCGTAATAACTTCCCCAGAAGGATTCATTAGGGTCTTCCGTCTGACCAGGCATACCGCAACCAGTCAGCAAGAAGAACATACAGAGTGCGACTATTCTGGCTTCCATGCCACATAATCTGCACGGGTTGCAGCGCGCTCACCGCCATTTTGCAAGTGCCCTTTAGGCAAATAACGCCCCTTTGTTCCCGTAAGGTTCGGAATATGTTCTTTTTGCCACCCATAACGTTTAAGCCCAAGCAGTGGAGCATCGAGTGTGTAATGCAACCAGCCATGCCATTCCGCAGGCACTTTCGAAGCCTCCACAACCCCATTAAACATCACCCAGCGTTTACGACGACGGCCCTTCACAACACCACGCTCTTCAAAGTAACGATTGCCAAACTGGTCAACCCCAACCGACTTACCCTTAAGCCACGTAAAAATCCGTGTTCCGATAGTCGCCATAATACACCTCTAATTATCCAAGAACGAACGCATCTTACGCGAACGGCTCGGATGTTTCAACTTGCGCAACGCCTTCGCCTCAATCTGACGAATCCTCTCGCGCGTTACCGAAAATTGCTGGCCAACTTCTTCCAGAGTGTGGTCAGTATTCATGCCAATACCAAACCGCATGCGCAGTACGCGTTCCTCACGCGGGGTAAGGCTTGCCAGAATACGCGTCGTCGTTTCACGCAGGTTCGATTGAATCGCAGCCTCAAGCGGAAGCACCGCATTTTTATCCTCAATAAAATCACCAAGGTGCGAATCTTCCTCGTCCCCCACTGGCGTTTCGAGCGACACAGGCTCTTTTGCAATTTTCATCACCTTACGCACCTTATCAAGCGGCATATGCAGCTTCAGCGCCAATTCTTCCGGTGTTGGCTCACGGCCAATCTCATGCAGCATCTGACGGCTGGTACGCACGATTTTATTGATGGTTTCAATCATATGTACAGGAATACGAATCGTCCGCGCCTGATCCGCAATCGAACGTGTGATCGCTTGCCTAATCCACCACGTCGCATAGGTCGAAAATTTATACCCACGGCGGTATTCAAATTTATCCACCGCCTTCATCAGGCCAATATTGCCTTCCTGAATCAAATCCAAAAACTGAAGCCCACGGTTGGTATATTTTTTCGCAATCGAAATAACCAAGCGTAAATTCGCCTCAATCATTTCTTTCTTCGCACGCGATGCATCGCGCTCACCACGGCTCACCGAAGCAACAATCCGTTTGAACTCCGCAATATCAAGCGCCACTTCAACCGCAATTTTACCAATCTCGCCACGCAAGCGCTCGATTTCTGCTTTCTCTTTTTCCGCAAAATCCTTCCAGCCGCGCTCTTTATATTTGCCAACTTCTTTAAGCCAGTCAGGATCAAGCTCACGCCCCTGATATGCCTTCAAAAACCCATGGCGATCCACCTTGTAACGCTCCGCCAATTTCAGCAGCTGCATCTCAATGCTAATCATGCGGCGGTTGATGCCATACAGCGCATGCATCAAATCCTCAACGCGGTTATTGTTAAAGCGGATGGAAAGCATCAGCTCCACCATCTCCTTAATCAGCGCCTTGTATTTCTTACCGTCATTATCCGAGTATTTGCCTTCGCCCAGCGCTTCATCATGCTTGCGGCTCTGCAGCTTGCGCATATCTTTCGATACTTTCGCAAACACATCAAACTTCTCTAAAATCTGCGGCAGCAATTCATTTTCCATTGCAACAAGCGAAAGTGCCGCTTCTTCATCATCAAAGTCGTCTTCTTCCACTTTCTCTTTGCGTCCACCTTCAAGCGCATCATGCTCGTCGGTTTCTTCTTCTTCCACTTCTTCAAGCTCTGGCTTATTGCGTGCTGCTTCGGCAAATTTTTCTTCGGTGCCCGCACCGTAGGTTGCGTCCAAATCAATAATATCTCGCAACAAAATCTCACCATTGCTCAAACGGTCACGCCATTCCAGAATGGTTTTCATCACGGTGGGCGATTCGCACATACTGCCGATAATCATCTCACGGCCAGTCTCAATGCGCTTGGCTATCTCAATCTCACCCTCGCGCGAGAGCAGCTCCACATTTCCCATCTCACGCAGATACATGCGCACAGGGTCATCCGAGCGTCCGTAATTATCTTCCTTCTCGTTTTCCACTTCAATGGCGGCAACACCGCCCTCTTCTTCAGATTCTCCTTCAGTAAAAGGAACATCCACCTTGTCATCATCTGCAATCTCAATCAGCTTCACGCCGGCTTTGGCAAGGCGCGTAATCACCTCATCAATCACCTCAGGGGAAAACTCATCAACAGGCAGGTATTTATTCAAATCATCATAGGTAATGCCGCCTTTGGTTTTACCAAGCTTGATAAGCTTTTGCTCCAGCGTCTCGCTGATGGGTGAGGGACCCACATTTTTGTTTCCACCACCACGCGCGGCTTTCGCTTTAGGCTTTTGCACATTGCTCTGTGCCGCCGCCGCTTTTTTGTGCGCCGTGGCAATCACTTTTCCTTGCAGCTTTGCCTTCGCAGGTGCCTTAGCTTTCGGTGCTGGTTTTTCAGCAACGGCTTTCTTTGGCGCCTCTTTTTTCAAAGCGGCTTTTTTTACCACCGGTTTTTTAGGCTCGGGCTTCTTTGCCGTTTTCTTCGCAACAATTTTCAGTGCAGGTTTTTTCATCTTGGCAGTCGCCGCAGATTTCTTGGCGGGCTTCACTTTCGAGGGCATGTGGTACACCTTACATAAATATAACTAGGGGCGGTGCAATACGCACCATATTCCGTACATGCATAGATGGTATCAAACCCCCGCTTGTCAAGCCCTTTGTCAAGAGGCTATCCATTTGAAATATATAATTCACCAGGGGAGATAAGCGCGACACTATCCCGCAAACAGCAACGGATCTTCATTGTAAAACCGTGCAATCTCGCGCTCGAGTGCTTGTTTTTGGGCATTCAAGTGGGTCATGCGCAGCAGGTTTTCTTCGGTCATTTCCTGCGCCAAATCCTCCTCCGCATGTTTACATTCCACTTGCAGGCGCGCAAGATCATGTTTGTTGATAAAAAACGGCCACCAATGCTGCACCATCAGACTCAACTCAGTATGGTCCATCCCTGCGCGCAGCCCTTGCTTGGCTGCCATTGCCAGTACCTCATCCACCAGCTCTGCATGGTCTTCGCACATCATCGCAATCAGTGCATCACTATCCGTTTCGGGCTGCTCCAGCATCACCCCCATCATCGTTGCATATAGCGGCTGCAAATGCGCATCCACATCCAGTTGCAAAAACCGCTCCTCCGCCGCCCCATCAACCATCAACGCAGGGTATCTAAGTACCAGCGCCATGAACAATGCCGCCACACCCTGCATCTGCGGGCTTGCCATCATCTTCACCGTAGCGGCTTGCGCCTTCGCACTGCGCTTCTGCCATAACTGCTCTCTAAAAAACCCTCGGTAATATTGCTTCACCGTGGGGTGTTTTATCTGCTCCGCCAGCTGCATAAGCTTTTGCTCAAGCAGCGCCTTTGCCTCTGGCGTTGTAGCAGGCTGCGTTGCCGCTTCCATCCACACCACATTCGCAAGCGGCGTGGCATTCGCAAGCAACTCCTCAAACCGTTTCGCTTCTCCACGCTTCAGCATCGAATCAGGGTCATCCCCCGCAGGCAAGCGCACAAATCGCAAACTTTTCCCTGGCATAAGCAGCGGCAGCGCCAAATGCGCCGCCCGCAGCATCGCACGCTCTCCTGCTGTATCACCGTCAAGGCATAAAAGCGGCTCGTCCACTGCCTGCCAGGCAAGCTGCAATTGTTCGGGCGTAATCGCTGTACCAAGCGGCGCCACTGCCTGAACGTAGCCTCCCTGCGCCAGCGCAATCACATCCATGTACCCTTCCGCAATAATCAACCGGCGCGAATCAATCGCACTCCTGCGCGCAAGGTCATGATTATACAGCATCCGCCCCTTATGAAATAACGGTGTTTCTGGCGAATTCAGATATTTCGGCGCCTCCGCATTTGGTTCGCCCGGCAACACCCTTCCCCCAAACGCCACCACACGCGATTTGCGATCTCGAATCGGAAACATCAACCTTCGCCGAAACCGCGCATAAGGCTTCTTATCCTCAATCGCAATCAGCACGGCCGCTTCCACAAGTTGCGCTTCCGTAATGCCCTTTTCGCGCATCGCCAGCGTCAGTGCATCGCGGTTCTCAGGTGCATACCCTATTCTAAACTGCGCTATGGTCTCGGGCTTGATAGCACGCTGCGCCAAATATTCCCTCGCAATCCGCCCCTCGCCCGAATCCAGTTGCCCCTGAAACCATGAAGCCACCGCCTCCACCACCTGTTGCTGCCCTTCGGCCTTCGCCTCGCGCTCAACCTCTTCGCGAGTAAATCGCGGCATTTGCAATCCAGCCGCCCCCGCTGCACGCTCCACTGCTTCAGGGTAACTCAGCCCTTCCGCGTCTTTCAAAAACCCAATCGCATCCCCATGCGCCCCACAGCCAAAGCAATGGTAAAAGCCTTTTTCGTCATTCACACTGAAGGAAGGCGATTTTTCCTTATGAAAGGGGCATAACCCTATGAATTCCCTCCCAGCACGCCGCAGCGATACCTTTTGGCCGACAATTTCAGACACCCGAATTCTGGCCTTAAGTTCATCTATAAACGACTGAGGTATTTTCATAATTCGTTAAACGCTTGTCCGATAAATTTTTTCAGCGATGGGGCTTGACCATAGAGGCTTCCCCCCCCTATGGTAAGTACATAGTGGTTTTCCCAACTATCGTAAAAAATAACAAAAAAGCAAGGAGCGTTACTCCATGGCAAGCGAAGGACGTATGCACGAAGAAAATTATCCCGACCTGTTACAAGTGGGCGAGCATACATTGCCGTTAGTCATCAAACGTCACCGCCGCGCCAAACGCATCTGCTTGCGCTACAACCCCACCGATCATGCCATCAACCTCACCCTACCGCGCCATACACGCATCAGCGACGGCATCAATTTTATCACCGAAAAAAGCGACTGGCTGATTTCCACACTCGAAGAAATTCCCTGCAAGCGCACACTCAAGCCAGGCATTGCACTCTGGATTGGCGGCGAACGCTTCCGCCTCAAACACACCCCTGAAATGCGCGGCGCGTTTTTACTGCACGATGGTATTTTCCACGTCTCAGGCGAGCGCGAACATTTCCCTCGCCGCGTCGAAGATGCACTCAAAAAAATTGCCAAGCAGCGCATCAGCGCACTGGTCGTAAAATATGCCGCACGCGCAGGCCGCCGCGTCAGCCGCGTCACCGTGCGCGATACACGTTCACGGTGGGGTAGCTGCTCATCCACCGGCAACCTCTCCTTCTCATGGCGCCTCATTTTCGCTCCACGCGCCGTGCTCGAATATGTGGTTGCACACGAAGTAGCGCATCTGCGCGTGATGAATCACAGCGATAAATTCTGGGCCACCGTCGAAGCCATTTGCCCTGGCTTTGAGCCCGCCAAAGAATGGCTCCGCCTACACGGCAAAGACCTCTACCGCTTTAACGCATAGTTATTCTACCGCTTATCAGGATATTTATATTCCAGCTTCTGCTGCGAAGCCTCATCCATAAGCTGATTCCAGAATTTCTCGTCCAAAATCTCAGCCCCTTCTTCTTGCGCAGGTTGCTCAGGCTGCACAACGGGTGGCTGCACAACAGGCGCCACAGTTTCAGTTGAACCCACTGGCACCTGCGCTGCCTCACCACCCTCAGGGGTCGGCGCACCAAATGGCACGGGCGTTGTCTGCATCGTGCCCTCGGTGGTGCCAGCAAGTGGGTCAGCCACCACATCACCTTCCACAGCAGGCACCGCAGGGCTTCCCGTCTGCCAGGGGAAAAATCCTTCTACCGCCCCTTCGCTCACAGGTAATGGTTCCGCAGGCATATCCACAAGTGCAGCCGCCATATAATCATGCCAAATCATCGCAGGTACATTCCCACCCGTTACCTGTTTCATCTGCACGTTATCATCGTTACCCACCCATACACCTGTGGCAAGCTGCGGCGTGTAGCCCACAAACCATGCATCTTTGAAATCTTGGCTCGTGCCTGTTTTTCCTGCCACATCTCGCCCTGCAAGCGCTGCGCGTGTCGCCGTTCCACTGTTCACCGCACCGCGCAGCAGATAATTCATCATATCCACCACATTTTCGGATAGCGATTGCGAACCGCTAGCGTCCGCGCGCTCATAAAGCACATCACCCTTCACGGTAGCAATCTTGGTAATGCCATAAGGTTTCACACTCACACCACGATTAGGCAAATGCGCATACGCCCCCGTGATTTCAATCAAACTCACATCCACTGCGCCAAGAGCCATCGAGGGTGAGGATGTCACACTCCCAATCCCAAGCCGCTTAGCCATACTCGAAACACGATAAAGCCCCACCGCTTGGCTCACCCGCACCGCAGCCGTATTAATAGATTCCCGCACCGCCACAAGCAGCGGAATCTCGCCCTTATATTTGCCCGAAAAATTCGTAGGCGACCATACTTTATTCCCCACCGTAAGCGTAATCGGCGCATCCAGCACCAGCGATTGCGGTGTATATCCCGATTCCAACGCCGCCAGATACACAAACAGTTTGAATGTCGAACCCGCCTGCCTGCGCGCCTGCGCCGCACGGTTATACTGGCTGGAACCATAATTGATTCCCCCCACCATAGCCCGCACTGCTCCATCTGGCCGCATCGAAACCAGCGCCGCTTGCTTGATGTTCTTTGCAGGGCCTGCAGTCGCCATCACATTCGTCAACGCATCTTCCGCTTTGCGCTGCATCACTGTATCTATCGTGGTGGTCACCACCAAATCTGTATCCACATCACCCACATAATCAGGCACCGAATCTACCACCCAATCCGCAAAATAACGGCTGCCGCTTCCCTCAACCACCCGCGCACTCACAGGCTGATTCAGCGCAAGGGTCGCACGCTTCATCTGCGCCTCATCAATCATCCCTGCATCTTCCATATTAATCAGCACCTGCCGCGCCCGATCCCGCGCACGTTTCGCATTAGCAGTCGGCGCATAACGCGAAGGTGCCTTGAGCAACCCCGCAATCAGCGCCGATTCATGCAAACTCAAATCCCGCGCCGATTTATCAAAATACCGTCGCGCCGCCGCATCCACACCATACGCCCCCGCACCGAGATACACACGGTTTAGATAAATCGCTAAGATCTCCTGCTTGCGGTATTTTCCCTCTAGATAAAACGCCAAAATCGCTTCCTGTGCTTTGCGTTTAAGGGTGCGCTCAGGTGTGAGAAACATATTTTTCGCAAGCTGCTGGGTAATAGTCGAACCCCCTTGCACCACCCGCCCTGCACGCGCATTCACAAACATCGCTCGCGCAATCCCAAACGCATCCACACCACCATGCGAGAAAAAGCGCCTGTCCTCCGTCGCAACCACCGCCTGAATCAGCGATTTAGGAAATGCATCGTAAGGAATCGTATCGCCGTAAATTTCACCAAATGTGGCAACCAGCGTCCCGTCCTCGCTCACGATACGAATACCATGCTGCTTCTTTTCCGATTTCAGATTGTCAATGTCAGGCAAATCATGCGCCAATATCACAATAAAAATGGCACCCACAATGGAGGCCATAAGCCCAACACTAAATAATCCAACCCATAGCTTCCGCCGAAAATACCACGCAACCTGCGCAGGTTTTTTCTTGCGCCTTACCCTCGCTGAAGGAGCGTTATAGCGCTTTTGTACCGAACCCGTAGAAGCCGCAGCACCACTGCTCAGCTTTGGCCCAGCCCCGCGCGGCGTATACCCGCGCGCAGGGTTAGAAGAAGCGCGTGCTCCTACTTTGCGTTTTTTCGTGGATTTTTTTAGCCATCGTATCATAAGACATCGTGATATAACCAACTCCAACCCGACTGTCATCATGTATGCTGAGTGAAATACGTTTTCATGCGATTGCCGATGCAACCCTCCTTCACCTGTTCGATCAGTTAGAAGATGCCTTCGAAAACGGTGACTTCGAAGAGCTGGAATTAAACAACGGCATCCTCACCATCGAAACCACCAGCAATAAAACCTTCATCGTAAGCAAACATGCCCCGTCCTATCAGCTCTGGCTTGCATCCCCCATCAGCGGCGGGCATCATTTCTCTTTCGATGAATCCCGCGAATGCTGGATGCTGGCAGATGGCACCACACTTAAAGACATACTCGCAACCGAACTTAAATCAGCCGCAGGCGTCAAGGTCATATTCTAATGAAAAATAACGACGCCACGGCGCAGCCTGCCAAAGGCAAAATCAAAAGCCTGCGCTCAGTACTCAGCTACCTAAAGCCCTACCGCGCAGCAGTCGTTGCCGCCACGCTTGCACTCATCATCACCTCCTCAGGCGTTCTGGGCATGGGTGCTGCCCTGCGTCATCTGGTCGATGAAGGCATCGCAAAAGGTAACCCCCATCTTCTCACCCAAGCCTACTGGATAATGCTCTGCGTAGTAGCCGTCCTCGCCATTGCTACCTACCTTCGCTATTATCTCGTCACATGGGTTGGTGAGCGCGTCATCGCAGATATCCGCCGCGATGTATTCGCCAAAATCATCTCCATGGATACCGTATTTTTCGAAACCACCCGCACTGGCGAAATCCTCTCGCGCATCACCACCGATACCACCTTGCTGCAAACCGTTGTTGGCTCATCCGTATCCATCTTTCTACGCAATACGTTGCTGTTCACAGGTGGCATCACCATGCTCGCCATCACCAGCGGCAAGCTCACAAGCTATGTATTGCTCATGCTACCCATCGTAATTTTCCCCATCATCGTACTTGGCAAACGTGTGCGCAACCTGTCGCGCGAAACGCAAAACAAAGTCGGCGATTTGTCTTCCCATGCCGAAGAAACCATTAGCGCCATCCGCACCGTTCAGGCCCTCACGCTTGAATCCTACGAAGGCACACGTTTTAATACCATCATCAATGAAACACTCAGCACCGCCAAAAAACGCATCCGCACCCGAGCACTCCTCACAGGCATTGTCATCGCCCTTGTGTTCGGTGCCATCATCAGCGTGCTCTATATCGGCGGCCACGATGTCATGGCAGGCCGCATCAGCGCAGGCGATTTATCCGCTTTCATTTTCTACGCCGTCGTTGTCGCAGGCGCACTCGGAGCCGTAAGCGAAGTAATAGGCGAACTCCAGCGCGCAGGCGGCGCCACCGAACGGCTCATGGAACTCATGTCCCTATCCCCCACCATCACTGCCCCCACACATCCGCAAGCACTCCCAACCATTCTAAGCGGCAATATCAGCTTCAACGCCGTCAGCTTTCATTACCCCTCACGCCCAAACACACTGGCGCTCGATAACGTCTCTTTCACCATCGCCCCAGGCCAAACCATTGCCGTTGTCGGCCCCTCAGGAGCAGGTAAATCCACTCTCTTCCAATTGCTTCTGCGTAGCTACGATCCCACCGCAGGAAGCATAACCATCGATTCCATCGATATCACACAATGCGACCCCCGCGCCTTGCGTACCCATATTGGCGTGGTGCCACAAGACCCTGTCATTTTCTCCACCACCGCATGGAACAATATCCAATGTGGCAATCTGAATGCATCTGAAGCCGAAATCAAACATGCCGCCGAAAGCGCCAACGCGCGGGAATTCATCGAAGCCCTGCCCGAAGGCTACACTACATTCTTAGGCGAAAAAGGTGTGCGTCTATCAGGCGGTCAACGTCAGCGCATTGCCATCGCCCGTGCCATCGCTCGCAATCCACGCATCCTGCTGCTCGATGAAGCCACCAGCGCACTCGATTCCGAAAACGAAACCGAAGTGCAGCTCGCCATCAGCCGTGTCATGCAGGGCCGCACCACCTTGGTCATCGCTCATCGCCTCGCCACCGTGCTTGGTGCCGATGCCATTATGGTATTAAACCATGGCCGTATCGAAGCCATCGGCACCCACGAAGAATTGCTAAAATCAAACGCCCTCTATCAGCGCTTGGCCCAACTCCAATTCAAATCCCATTAAATTAAAATCCGTCATTCTGTGCGCAGCGCCAGCGAAGGGCACAGAATCTAATCTAGCAATGCAGCCTATTTCAAAATAATATCCGCCGAATCACGGTTAGATCCATCGGCATTACCCACCGCCTGCACCGTGATTTTATTTGGGTCAACACCCTTATCAATCAGCTTCGCACGCACCTGCAGCGCGCGTGAAAGTGAAATCCGCCGCACTGCCGATTTATCGGCCTCAGCCCCACTCGCATACGCTAAAATACGCACCGAATCGCTCTTCTTCGCCTGTTCCGAAATGCCAGCAATCTTATTCTGCATATCAAGCTCAACATCAGTTTTATTCTTATCAAAACCAACCGAAAGCACAGGCTTACCCGCCTCAATCGGCAAACTCACCGAACGCGCAACCGATGCTGGCGTGACAGCCCCAACAGTGGCAGGAATACTGGTTTTAGCAAGCTCTACAGGCGCTGGCTTCTCTGGCGTCGCCACTGCTGCAGAAATAGTCTCTGGCTCTGCTCCCATACCAAATGATCCTAACCCTTGAGGGCTTGGTACTATTTCACGAGCGATTCCATCGCTATCAACTGAACGTTTAATACTAGGATTTTGAGAGACAGCCTCTCCGCGTGTTACTTTTGGCAAAGATGTATCGTTCTTCAAAGATGGTATTGTATTTTCCTTAGTCGCAGGCGCAATCACTGCAACTTCAGCAGCCCGCACCCCGTCCCTATCCATGGCAATATCCATCGATGATTTCTTATCGCCCGTAAGCGCCGAAAGCGAGGGCAGGCTGCTAGGCAATGCAGGTGGGTTATCGAGTGTCGGTAATTTAGGCAAACTGCTAGGCACTTCTTTTGCAGCAACATTAGATGTCTTAGCAGATTTCTCAGCCACTTTTTTCACTTCAGGCACCGCATCCTTAGGAGGCGGTAAAATAGCAGCAAGTGAATCCACTGCAGGCGTAGCATTTGCAGAAGACGCTGAGGCAGGCACTGGAAGCGTCGGCAGCGCAGCAACTGCACCAGGTTTCAGCGCATCAACCGATGCACTGGAAGGCTTGGCGGCACTAAGCATTGCTGGCGTAGGTTCAACCTTCTTCGCAGGTGGCAATAAATTATCAATAACACTTGCAGCTGCCACGGGCTTCACAGCAACAGGTTTTGCCTCAGGCACAATCACAGGCGCAACAACAGGTGCTGGCTTCATCACAACGGGCTCCTGCTTAGGGATCACAGCAGCAGGTTGCGATACGGCAGGCAGTAATTTCTCAACATCCACAGGCGCCGCATCCGCTCGCATAGAGCTAGCAGGCGATTTCTTATTCACCTCTTCAAGCGTCAATTGCTTAGGCTTCTCCGCCAATCCACGTGAATCGGGCACAGCAGGTAAATCAGGCAGCGTAAGTGGCGATGGTGCAGCTTTCTCGGCAGTCGCAACCTTGGGCGCACTCACCTGCGGTTTAGCAGCAGGTTCAGGGAATGTGGGCGCAGGTACCACCGCTTTACCACTATCCATAGGCGCAATCACAGGTGCATTTTTTGCACCCTGCGCTAGCTTGTCTAGCACCGATCCAGACTTAGGAGCCGTTGCATTACTTGGCATTTCAGGAGCAGGAGCAATGGCCACAGGCTTCACCTCAGCAGGCTTCTGCGGCATATTTTGCAGTGGCCCCGTCACCGTAGTCTTATCCGATAACACGCCCTTTTTTTCTGGCTCTTTCACAAATAAGTTCGTAACACGATCCGATAAATTCTTGAGCGCAGGATCAGGTTTCTCAGCCGCAGGCGCCACCACCAACACATCGCTCGCAGCTTTTGCCCCTTGCGGCGCAGGCAACACAGAGGGCGCAACGTCAGGAAGCGGGCTAAGCGCAGGAAATTCCCTTGCATCAGGCGCAGCCACAGAAGGCTTCTTCGCCGCATTGGCTGCATCAAGCGATTGTAGCATCGCATCCACATCCGAATCCGTTTGCGTAAGCTTTGGCGCAGCTGCAGCAACGGGTGCAGGCGAAGCCGCAGGCTTAGGAGCTCCTAATTTGGTAAAATCTAGCATAGGCGCAGGCGCCTTTGCTACAGGCTGGCTGGCCGCAGCAGGTGCTGTCACTGCTGGCATAGTAGGCAATACCGGTGCACTCTGCTTCACTGCCAGTGGCGCAGGCTTTGCTGCCTCAACAGGTTTCACACTATCCGCAGGTTTTTGTGCAGCGATCACAGGCGCAGCTTGCACCTTAGGCAAAGGCTGCGCAGGCGCAGCTATCGGCTTCACCACTTCAACTGGTACTCTTGGTTGCGCCACTGGCTTCTGTGCCGGAAATACAGGAAGTTTTGTTGCCGTCGTTTGCACAGGCTGTTGCGCAGGTACTTGGCGCACAGGCTCTTGTGCAACGGGCGCAGCTACTTTAGCCGCAGGGGCAGCAACATTAGTATTTTCTAAAGCCACCGAGCTTGGCTTAATTGCACTCAAAGGCAGCGGTGGCGGCGGTAATATCATACCCGTACTTGCAGGAGCGGGTGCAGCAGCAACTGGCTGAGATTGTGACGGAAGGTTCACTTCCGGATTATTAACAGGTGCCTGACGCACTTGCGGTGCACTACTTGCAAATGGCGAAGCAACCTGCGCGGCTCCGGCTTGCGATGCAGCAGGCGCATCTGGCGCTCCAGACCGCAACCCATCAAGCGCCCCCATATTCACTTCCACACTTGGCATTTCAGGCACCAGCGACTGCGCATGTGCAGGGCACACCACACCCGTAACAAGTGCGCTGGTCATCACAAGCGAGGACAGTATCAAACGAACAGGAATATGCTTCATGCGAGTGTTTTTCTTTTTATGTGCCGAGAACGTATGTGTGAATGTAGGCTAATAGCAAAGCCTGTGCAAGGCTGGCAAGCAATAAAGAATTTTAGCCCAGCAAACCAAGCAATGTGTGATGCATGCTGGGGCTAGCAGCCACAATATGTGCCACCGACTCGTTCGGCGTGTCACCCGTGTGGGTAGTAGCCAAACCACCTGCTTCAGTCACAAGCAAAATCCCTGCACTCATATCCCACCATTGCAGCGCATGATACCATACCCCATCAATGCGCCCCGCTGCTACATACGCCAAATCAAGCGCCGCCGCACCGCCACAACGCACCACCGTCGAATCTTCACTGGTCACACGCTCAAGCGTACGTAATGTCTCAGCATATCCCGCTTTCCACTTACGCGGCGCCGCAGTGGCAACCAACCTGTCTTCTGTTCTGTCCGATACCTTGATACGGTAATCATTCAAAAATGCTCCCATGCCTTTTTCTGCATGAAACAGCTCATCATGAATCGGATCATAAATCACGGCCGCCACAGGCTCCCACACCCCCGAAGCATTACGCTTCTCGCACGAAATCGCTGTGCAGATATAAGGAATTGCATGGATAAAATTGGTCGTCCCATCAATCGGATCAATCACAAAACGCGTATTTGCATCCTTGCCATCAATCACGCCAGTTTCTTCCGTCAGATAGCCAAACGCTGGGCGCGCTTTCTTAAGTTCCGCCAAAATCAACTGCTCGGCCTTCACATCCGCACTGGTGACAAAATTCGCAGTTCCCTTTTTGGAAATCTGTAATTTATCAATTTCGCCAAAATCACGCAGGATAGTTTTCGAAGCACCCCGCGCGGCGCGAATCATCATTGTTATAAGTGCAGAATGAGCCATGGGCAGGTCATAGCAGCCAAAGCGCGGTTGTAAAGCAATTACACCAAACCGCCCTATTTTTGGGGCGTTTCTTGTGCCAAACGCCGCTTTTTCTCTTTAATCCTAGCAGCCCACTCCTCCATACCAAGCACCGTAATTTCGCCCTCTGGCTTAATAATTTCCCGCGCCCCACTGCGCCTAGTATCTAATTTTGCACCCGAAATTTGCAATAGATTTGGCACAACCACAACCTGCGCCCCTAATGCCCGCAAATAATCCTGCGCCCTACCATCCGAAATAACTACACGCGACGCGATACCATTATTTTCATCCGCACGACCATCCATTCGCTCGCTGCATTTACCAGCCCCTGCAGCATCAAAGAATCGCGTAATGCTTGGAACCTTGCACTGTTTTAAAAAAGGCGCAAGTGCGGACTCATCAATACTCAACACATCACCCTGATATCCCGCCATCCGATGCTGCTTGAAATGCAACTGAGCAATGCTCATATGCGCTCGCATCTTCTGCTGAAATATTTCCAAAAACTGCCCCATATCAGAGACAATTCTTGTATCTATCTCATTCGCATCCAATGGGTGCGCCTGATATTTGGAACGATATTTCCAATACTCCTCAATAGCTTTACGATAAAGATTCAGGCGAGAAGAAGTATCAGAAGCATCCCTATTACGCGCAGCAAACCCATCCTCAAATGGCGTCTGATCTATGTGCGCCAGATGGTTCACAATTTCAGGATTCCGGCTAAAAATCTGCGATTGACGCGACTGCATATACGCTGTCATTTGGCTCACCACGTGAGGTAGCACGCTGTAATACCTATCTAGCTTTATCTGATCTTGCGTAATCAGATCACGCCGCGCTGCAATCGCTTTGCCATCAAACAGCGCCTTCTCTGCACCAGGCGTCCCATGCATAAAATGCTTAAGCGCAACCGAATCGTCTTGTGTCAAACTCATCGTCCCGTGGTGGCCTACCACCTGCTCGGGCGCAATCCCAGCTATCTTAACCTTGTGTGCCAGAACCCCATCATCACCGAAGGCTTCTTGAAGCGCGATATAATCTTTCACTTCGAAATGAATTCGTCCCGTTGAATCTTCTCTCATTGGCAAAGCATGCAAAAACATAAGTGCCTTAAGCGCATCCCTAAACCCTGCCTCATCCCCCCACAAAGCAGGGCCAGAACCCACACGCATATTTTCTGCAATACCAAACTTCCATCGCAATCCCTCAATTTCATCGCGCCTCTCATCTGCGGGAATCGTGCCATCTGCAATCCTCCTATACTGAGGCAGCATCCAATCATTAAATTCGCAAATGCTGGAACCATATAAGCGCTGCAAAGCATCATGCACGCGCACCGCCCATAAAGTATCTAACTCAGTAGCTGTTGGATGTAACAATTTCATGCGTATTTCATACAAATCAAATATAGCAGCCGTGTGACAGCTTCATGAAGTTTGCATGACAGAATCTCATAAAAAAGTAATGAAGCGGAAGTGCTGCGTTAAGTTTGCCTATGCGAATATGCAATCGTTCCACTCGCACAAAAGAGAACTGCTATGAACCCTATTCGAACCCTCACCCATTCTTGCACCGCCCTGCTTGCACTCATTGGCGTTTCGCTATCAGGCGAAGCAGAAGCACGCGATTATCGCCATGGCGGCTCAAGTGTCAGCATTCACTACTCCTCTAACCAAGGCTACGCTCCACAACCTGTCTATTATGCACCACGACCCGTGTATTATGCGCCGCCTGTCTATGCACCAAGACCACATTTCCGCCGCCCTCATCACGCGCATCGCTCGTATGGCAACCCTCGCCTCGCATACGGCGTAATAAGCCATTCTTCTGGCCCTTATTATTCACAACCGCGCCCATGCGCTCGCAGCTATGGTTATGGGTACTAACATGGCATCACGCATTGCCCGCATCATCGCCTTAATCTGTATCACAACCACAGCACCACTAAGCGCGGCCGTTGCTGGCCCATGGCGTCATCACGATGGCTATGGTCATGGCTACAATAGAGGCTACGGGCACCATCGCTGGCACGATGATACAACGCGCTTCAGCTTCAACTACACCCAGTGGATAGAAACCGAACCCGTCTATGTTCCGTATCCACCTCCCAGCTACAACACCAATTACACCCCAACCAGCTACACACCCCCTCAAACTGAAGGCCGCTACTGCCGCGAATACATCCGCCCCGCCTCCGTCGCTGGCCGCACCCAGCAAACCTACGGCACCGCCTGCCTACAGCCCGATGGCGACTGGCAAATCGTGGATTGAAACAAGCCTAAGTAAAAACCGAATTTTGTATCAAAATGAGTGCAGTGCTAGGCATGCCGGAGCACAGCGAAGGAGTGTAGCAGCGCTACATGACTGAACGAGCACCGCCATAACGACGCAGTGCGCCATTTTCATGCAAAATTACTTGGCGCGCTCTACGTAGGTTAGCTCGGCGGTATTAACTACAATCCGCTCACCCGCACCCAAAAACGGTGGCACCATCACCCGCACACCATTATCAAGCGTCGCAGGTTTGTAGGAAGACGACGCCGTCTGCCCCTTCACCACAGGGTCAGCCTCAGCAATCATGCAAATCACCTGCTCTGGCAAATCCACGCTAAGCGGGTTTCCATCGTGGAGCTCAATTGTTACATTCATCCCGTCTTGCAAGAATGCCAAACGGTCGCCAAGCGAATCTGCGGGGAGTTCAATCTGCTCATAGCTTTCCGTATCCATGAATGTCAGTGTTTCTCCATCACCAAACAGATATTGAAAATTCTTCTGATCCAGCTGCGCACGCTCAAGCATTTCATCCGCCCGCAAGCGCACATTCTTCTTCGTGCCAGATTTAATATCTTTCAATTCCACCTGATTAAACGAACGCAAATTCCCAGGCGTGCGAATTTCATGGCGCACCACCAAACACAGCTTTTGCTCATATTCCACCACCATGCCCGCACGCACAGCCGAACCACCGATTTTCATTATCATAACTCCGTGTAAGGATTATTTCGCTCGTGCTGTAGCAGCGCACGAAGCGCTAGGCAAGTGCCATCTCTTGCGCCTTGGCGCGCAGCATCATCCCTTTGCGTATCGCCGCATTAAACTGTTCCACCGCAAGTTTAGGCCCCTGCGCATGGTTCCATACCGAAGTAATCGCTGCCACAAAATCCGCACCCGCTGCAACCAACGGGCTACAATTCTCAGGTGTCACCCCACCAATCGCCACGCATGGCACCACCGTGTACGTTGCCCACCAGCGCAGCAAATCAAGCTCTGGCCTGCCATATTTTTCCTGCTTTTCCATCGGTTTCGAAGTAGTTGGAAAAAAGGCACCAAACGCCACATAATCCGCCCCCGCCTCACCCGCTTCCATCGCCATATGGCCCGAAGCGTGGCACGTCACGCCAATCACCGCATCCGCACCAAGCCTTCTGCGTGCATCCGCAACCGTGCCATCATCCTGCCCAATATGCACCCCATCCGCTTCCACCTGCTGCGCAAGGTCAATACGGTCATTCATAATAAACGCCACACCTGCCTCACGGCATAGCGGCATCAACGCATCCGCCGCTTTTATAATCTCAGAATCTTCGCAATCCTTCAGCCGCAACTGAAACGCTCCCACATCACCTCCAGCAAGTGCATCCTCAAGCGAACGCGCGAAAGTACTCACCTCAAGCGCGGGTGGCGAAATGAGGTAGAGCCTACATCCGTGGGCTTCATGTTCTTGTGTCATGCAACAAATGTAGGGCGCAAACGCGCTTATGTCCAGTGACAGCTTTAATCAACCTATTACTATTTCAGCATCTTAAGCATACGTTGCGCCAGGCTGTTCTCGCCAGAAGCCTCATAATCATCAATATCAGCCTCATCAAAGCCTGCAGCGTCAAAGCTGCGTATCGCATCATCCACATGCTTGCCATACGCCTTTGCATGCGCATCTATTGGCTGAAGCAGCATCGATTGATGGGGTCCCAAGCCGAGCACAGCAAGAGTCGCTTTACGGTTCCCCCACAAATAGTTATGCACCACCGCATATCCAGACTGCATCTCGCTCAGGTATGGCGCAATGCTGCGCGCCCATGTCAGGAACCATAATAGCCCAAAAGGCCCCTCATCAAACATGCCAATAGCAAACGTAAATTGCTTGTTGGCTTCATCATACCTGCATATCTCAAGTGCTTCAGGCGCACCACCATGGAAAAGCATGCGTTCAGCCGACTGTCGATGTGTATTGGCAAATGCATGCCCAGACATCTCGTCAATATCCGTTGCGTACTGCTTCGGCGCCGCAGACCAGTCAATACTGAACCACTTATCACCTAAAGCAGACCAATCACTCCATTGTGCAACAGCCTCCATCGGAGCATCCAGCCACTTAACCAAGGAAGGCTTATCAATGGCAACCTTAAGAATAACGCTGTAAGGTTCTGACATAGTTTATTTACTGGCTTTATAGACCGATATAATATCCGCAAGCAGCGACTCCGCTTCCGCCTTCGGACGCTGAAAACTATTGCGCCCCATAATCGAACCATCGCCACCACCCGCAGCAATCCCGCGCACTTCTTCTAGCACTTCGGCGTTGCCTTTCGCGCCACCGCCCGAAAAAATCACCAGTCGTTTGCCACTAAACGTCGTCTGTTTCACATGCGCAATACGTTCAGCCAAAGTGGTAATCGCAATCTTTTCCTTCTCATACACCTTCTTCGCTTCCGCCTGCTCAATATGCGCAGTGGGCGGCTTCACTTTAATAATCGTCGCCCCAATCAACGCGGCAATATGCGCCGCATACGCCGTCACATCGAGCGCCGTTTCACCCTCTTTGCTAAGCCCATCCCCACGCGGATACGACCACACTACAACAGCAAGCCCCGAAGCTTTCGCCTCCTCGGTCATCGCGCGGATTTCTTCAATCATGTCGTAAGCCTGCGCCGAACCGGGGTAAATCGTAAAACCAATCGCCGCACAACCAAGGCGCAGCGCATCTTTCACGCTCGCCGTCACCGCTTGGTCTGGCGCAACATCTTTCCCCACCAGCGAATTGTTGCTGTTAATTTTCAAAATAAGCGGAATTGCGCCAGCAAATGTGTCCGCCCCCGCCTCCAGCATCCCAAGCGGCGCCGCGTAAGCATTTAGCCCCGCATCAATCGCCAACTGAAAATGGTAATGCGGGTCATACGCCGCAGGGTTCGGCGCAAAACTGCGCGCAGGCCCATGCTCAAACCCCTGGTCAACGGGCAGAATCACCATCTTGCCCGTGCCACCCAGTTTGCCATGCATCAGCATGCGCGATAAATTCGCCTTCGTCCCCGCATTATCCGCCTCATACCAGCTTAAAATATTTTTTACTTTACGTGTCAGTGCCATATTTTTCTCCATTATTTATGCGCTTTTACGCGCCGTTTTACTTTGCGCCATCAGCGCTGCAATCCCAGGTAATTCCTTACCCTCAAGCCACTCCAAAAATGCCCCACCCGCAGTCGATAAATAACTGAACGACGCAGATAATCCCGCATGCGCAAGCACCGCCACCGTATCACCACCACCAGCCACACTATGCAAATGCCCCGCACGCGTCAGTGCCGCCACCGCCCGCGCAATCACCACGCTCGAAGCATCAAACGGCAGCGTTTCATAAGCCCCCACAGGTCCATTCCACAAAAACGTTTTACTGCTTTTCAAAATCCCCAGCACCTGCATCAGGCTCTCAGGCCCCAAATCCAAAATCATATGGCTGTCAGGAATCGCATCCACACTGCAAATCACATTGCTGGCATGCGCCTCAAACCGCGTTGCCGCCACCACATCGCTCGGCAACACAATCGCACATCCTCGCGCGTGAGCATCGTCCAAAATCCTTCGTGCTGTGTCAAGCATGTCGCGCTCAATACGCGAAGCACCAACGGCCTTGCCTTGCGCTGCCAAAAACGTATTGGCCATCGCACCGCCCACCACCAAATAATCCACCCGCGCCGATAAATTCCCGAGCAAATCAAGCTTGGTCGAAATTTTCGATCCACCCACAATCGCGCACACAGGTTTCTCTGGCGCCGAAAGCACACGCGTCAGCGCGGTCACCTCTTCTTCAAGCAAGCGCCCTGCCACACTCGGCAAATGCTGCGCAATCCCCACAATCGAAGCATGCGCACGGTGCGAACACGAAAATGCATCATTCACATACACATCACCAAGGCTAGCCATATCCGCCGCAAACGCCGCATCATTGGCCTCCTCAGCCGCATGGAAGCGCAAATTCTCCATCAACATCACATCGCCGTTTTGCAGCGCCGATACTGCCATTTTCGCCGTCGGCCCCACGCAATCAGGCGAGAATTTCACCGGCCTGTCCCACAACGATTCCGATAGCGCATCCACAAGCGGCGCCAAGCTCGCACTCGGGTCATATTTCCCCTCAGGCCTGCCCAAATGCGAAAGCACCACCACTTTCGCATCGCGCTCAATCAAATGCTGCAAGGTCGGAATAATCCGCCGAATCCGAGTATCATCTAGCACCCGCCCAGCACGCATGGGCACGTTCAAATCCAGCCGAACCAGCACTGTTTTACCAGTCACATCCAGCGTATCGAGTGTAGGTAATGCGGTCATATTTTCATCAAATTGTCATCCAAACCAGTAGATTGGTTGCTAACGTACCCCCACTGCAACCGCAAGCATTAATAGGCACTTATCATGAGCAAAGATAACATTTACCGCGAAGAAGAAACACTGGAAGCACGCACAGCACGCCTGAGAGCCGAACGAGAAGCTAGAGATAATTCATCTCCCTCACGCGAAAAACCCACTTCAGCCCCCACACGAACAACCAGCTACGCACACAGCGTAAGACCAAAACGCGTCATTCCAAGAGGTGAAGGACCAGAATCACGTGACGACGATGACCGACCAATCATGGATAGATCTGGCCACTTCGGAGCCAGAGACAAATGGGGATTTGAACGTTAATATAACGCTACAGATACGAAGAAATCCGCTTCGTCATATCCAGCATACGGCACGAAAAACCCCACTCATTATCATACCAACTGGCCACCCGAACAAGCGTCTCGCCTGTCACAGCGGTCGCAGTCAAATCCACAATCGTACTGGCATTATCACTGGTATAATCAGTCGAAACTAAAGGCCGCACATCCACCTTTAACACATTCTTTTTCATCTTCTGCGATGCTTCCGTAAGTGCAGCGTTTACGGATTCTTTCTTCGTCGCCTGCGCAACTACCACCGACAAATCCACCATCGAAACATTAGCAACCGGCACCCGAATCGCCGTGCCACCCAACTTGCCAGCAAGCTCAGGTAACACTAACCCAATCGCCTTCGCAGCGCCAGTTTTCGTTGGCACCATCGAAAGCGCCGCCGCCCGTGCGCGCCGCA
>JAIXZB010000014.1 GCA_027489915.1 Rickettsiales bacterium
CGCGAAGGCAGGCCGCATATCGTGGATTTAATGAAAGACGGCCATATCCAGCTCGTGTTCAACACCACCGAAGGGGAAGAAGCGATGCGCGATTCCGCCTCCATCCGCAAAACCGCATTATTTTCGAAAATCCCCTACTCCACCACCATCACAGGTGCATGGGCGATTGTGCAGGCGATTGATGCCTTCACCCGCGATACGCAAGGCATGGATGTCACACCACTGCAAGAGTATGTAGGCGCCGCCCGCAAAGCTGCAAAAGCGGCGTAGTTAGTATTTTGCTATTTCGCTAAAGCACCTGATGCCACTTCACGATTGGCCAGCACCTGCTCGGCAAAGGATTTTTTCTCGCCCCCGCGACCTGCATTCTGGCGTGCTTCAAGCGTTGCTGCTTCTTCAGGGCTCACAGTTGCTGCTTTGGTGAGTACATTCTCAAGCCCTTTGGCTTTGGCGGCTTCGGCTTGGCGTGTTACCTGCACAATATCGGCCTGACGGCTTGCCAGCGCATAAATCTGCGATTGCGAGCTACGCACCAAAAGCGAGCCCAATGCTGCGGGTGCGGCGGCGGCCACACCAAGCCCCAAAGTGCCTGCTGCAATCGCTGGCAATGTAATGCCAAATGCAGGAGCAGCGAGCATACCAAGCGCTACTGCCGCACCGATGAATAACCCGTTCACCAATCCCTTATTCAAAAAGCTCGGGGTGCTAACTGCAACGCCTGTGCTTACCTCACGCGCCATTTGCGCTTTGCCTATGAATCCACCCAGTACTGTGCCTGCAAGCCCAACAGCTGCTGCTGCAACAATCGGTGCTGCCAATGTTACGCTACCCAGCGCCACCGCTGCGGTTCCTAGATAAGTAGCTAGTCCATACGCCGCACCTCCTGCCGCCAAACCAAACAGGCTGGCTGTGGTGTTAAATAGCGTGGGCTGCGCGCCCCTGAGCCGAGGTAAATCTGTGCTGGTTGCCATAAACATCTCCTAGTTTTATCTTCCCATATTAGCCCAAACCCTTGTTAACCTGTGTGACGTTTTCATGAAATTGGCTTGATTCCTGCCCCCCAGTGCTGTTGCCTTGGTTTTTCATTTATGCGATACTCTTTACATGAAACATGCATTTTCACTTGTTGAGCTTAGTATTGTGCTCGTAATTTTGGGCCTGCTCACGGGTGGCATTCTTGCAGGCCAAAGCCTGATTCGTGCCGCAGAAATGCGCAGCGTCACCACAGAATATCAACGATACCAGACTGCCATGAACAGTTTCCGCGATAAATATCTGGCACTCCCAGGTGATATGCCAAATGCGACCAGATTCTGGACAGCAACGCATGGCACCCTTGCAACCTGCGTGGTAACGCCCTCCTCCACCTCTGCAACCTGCGATGGCAATGGGGATGGTAGAATTAACCAAGGAGCTTCACCTGTTGCAAATTATTACTATGAAGTTTTTGGTGCATGGAAACACCTTGCTAATGCAGGACTCATTGAAGGGTCATACACAGGCATTCAAGAATCTGCTGCTATTTTTCACTCTGTTGTTGGTAAAAATGTACCCGCCTCTAAAATCTCAAACGCTGGGTGGCTGATAAATTTCGCAGGCACTCAAACATCTACAGCACCATGGTATGATGGCGATTATGGTAATCTGTTTTATTTCGGCGGTTCGGTTGTAAACAGCTTTCCTTATGCCCCTACACTCAAGCCCGAAGAGACGTGGAACATCGATACAAAAATCGATGATGGCAAACCTGCGTATGGCAAAGCGCGTGTGTTTACATCAGGCCTCACCCCTAACTGCACCACCACCGATGTGAGTGCAACGGCTGAATATGCACTCACCCAAACATCCAAAACCTGCGGCATGTTAATCATGTCTGGCATCTAGTGGCTGCTAGGCGCTTGCAGTTTGTGTGCGTGGCGGTATGGTGTCGCTTGAATAGATACACACCACACATAAGTGATTCAACCAATGGATAAATACCCAATGACCGCAGGCGGGTTTGCACGCCTTGAGAAAGAACTCAAACACCTCAAATCGGTCGAGCGCCCAAGCGTGATTAAGGCGATTGCTGAAGCGCGCGCGCATGGCGATTTATCCGAAAACGCCGAATATTCTGCTGCACGTGAAAAACAAAGCTTCATTGAAGGCCGTATTTTAGAGCTGGAAGCCACCATCAGCCGCGCGGAAATTATAGATATTGCCAGCATGTCGGGCAACATCGTGAAATTCGGTGCCACGGTAACGCTGGTCGATGAAGATACGGAAGAAACCCTCACCTATCAGATTGTGGGTGATTTAGAAGCCGATATCACGCAACGTCGCATCGCCATGTCAGCCCCCATTGCGCGCGCGGTTATTGGAAAAGCCAAAGGCACCTCGGTTGAAGTCACCACGCCCAAAGGGCTTAAATTCTACGCTATCGAGGAAGTAGTGTTTGTGGGTGAATAGCGAACCGTGAGTAGTGAATACCATTATGCATAGCACCACTCACCACTCGCCCACCACTCACACCATCTGGGGCCTGCTCGATGATAGGGCAGGGCATGCCAATCAAGTGCGCGGTCTTGTGGATGCGCTCGCATTACCGCAAGCATTTCATGCGCTTTCCTATAACCGATTATCGCACTTGCCCAATCTGTTGATGGGTGCAACGCTTGCCCACCTCTCCCCCACTGCACGCGCTCAGCTACGTGCACCATGGCCCGCACTGGTTATTGCCTGCGGCAGACGTACCGAACCTGTGGCGCGTTGGATAAAGGGGCAAAGCCCACACACTCGCATTGTCTATATCATGCGCCCCACCCGCATCGATGGCTGGGATGCCGTGATTATTCCCGAGCATGACGCACCTCCCAAGCACGATACCATCCTCACCACTCACGGCCCCCTGCACCGCATCACGCCTGCACTCATGGAATCGAGCCGTAGCGCATGGGCTGCGCAATTTGCTGCCTACCCCACCCCGCGCATTGGCGTGCTTCTCGGCGATGCGTCAGCGCAGGAAGCCTCGCACATGCTTTCGCGCGCAGCAGAGCTTGCCGGCACCACAGGCTCTCTTTTCATCAGCACCTCGCGGCGCAGTGCCAAAGGCTTGCTTACTCATCTGTTATCACACCTCACCCACCCCACTTTCATATTCGATTACCATGTCGATACTGGCGACAATCCGTATCTTGGCATTCTCGCAAGCTCAGACCGCCTCATCGTATCGGGCGATTCGCTTTCCATGTGCGTTGAAGCGGTGGCATCGGGTGCGCCCACCCATATCGCCCCCACGGCAGGTCTGCCCAAAAAACACCGCGCGCTGCACACAATGCTTATCTCCCACGGTCATGCGCTAACGCTTGGCGATGAAGGGAAAACCACCCTCCCCACCAACGATACACTCTATGCCGCCGAAGCACTCAAAGCGCGGTTTACTGAAATTACAGGCACGTAAGACGGCAATTCGGCTATTGCATCGGCGCGTTAGCGCTCTATATTACGGCTGAATCAAACATTAGGAGTAGTGACATGAGCGTTCTCGTTGGTAAAGAAGCACCGGATTTCACCGCATCGGCGGTCATGGCGGATAATTCGATTGAATCCAGTTTCAATCTCAAGAAATTCACCAAAGGCAAAATCGGTATTTTGTTTTTCTGGCCACTCGATTTCACCTTTGTCTGCCCGTCTGAAATTATTGCGTTTGATAACCGCGTGGATGAATTCAAAAAGCGCGGTGCCGAGCTGATTGGTGTGTCGGTCGATTCACACTTCACCCACCTTGCATGGAAGCAAACGCCTGTTGAAAAAGGCGGCATTGGCAATATCCGCTTCCCGATGGTCGCCGATCTCACCAAATCCATCGCCCGCGCGTATGATGTGCTCACCAATGATGCAATTGCTTTCCGTGGCACTTTCATGATCGATGCCAAAGGCATCGTGCGCCACCAAGTGGTGAACGATCTACCGCTTGGCCGCAACGTCGATGAAACCTTGCGCATGATTGATGCCCTGCAATTCCACGAAGAGCACGGCGAAGTATGCCCCGCAGGCTGGCGCAAAGGCGATAAAGGCATGAAAGCCACTGCTGACGGCGTGGCATCGTACCTCAAAGAGAAAGCATCCGCTCTCTAATTCAACACTGCGAGGGCGGCGCAAGCCGCCCTTTTCACTTCATGAGTATCGTATGACCGAACATCACACTCCCGTCCTTATCATCGGCTCTGGCTCCGCTGGTTGCACTGCCGCTATTTACGCAGCGCGTGCGAATCTCAAGCCTATCATGGTGCATGGCATGCAGCCGGGTGGGCAGCTTACCATCACCACGGAAGTAGAAAACTTCCCAGGGTTCGAGCATGCGGTGCAAGGCCCATGGCTGATGGAACAGATGGAAAAGCAAGCCGCCCATGTCGGCACGCAAAACATTCACGATACCATTATGTCGGTTGATTTATCGCAGCGCCCGTTCAAAGCTGTGGGCGATTCAGGCGATGTATATTACGGCGATACGCTCGTGATTTGCACAGGCGCCAAAGCCCGTTGGCTGGGGCTTGAGAGCGAAACCAAATTCCAGAATTTTGGCGTTTCTGCTTGTGCGACATGTGACGGGTTTTTCTTCAAGAAAAAAGATGTGGTGGTCATTGGCGGCGGTAATAGCGCGGTGGAAGAAGCATTATACCTCTCCAAAATCTGTAACTCCGTCACCCTCATCCATAGGCGCGATACGTTACGTGCCGAAAAAATTGGGCAAGACCGCTTGTTCGCTACCGAAAATATCAAGGTAATTTGGGATAGTGCCGTTGAAGAGTTCTTAGGCACCGACACCCCACCATCGCTCACAGGGGTGCGCCTTAAAAACCTTAAAACTGGCGCCATTTCGGAAGTAAAAGCCGACGGTGCGTTTGTGGCTATTGGCCATGATCCCAACACATGGCTATTCAAAGACCAAGGCATCACGCTCGATGCAGAAGGCTATATCATCACCAAACCCGGCACCACCCAAACCAATATCCCGGGCGTGTTCGCCGCAGGCGACGTGCAAGATAAAATCTTCCGCCAAGCCGTCACCGCCGCAGGCACTGGCTGCATGGCCGCACTCGAGGCGCAGAAGTTTTTAGAAGCCAGCGAGGCGCACGCTCACGCGGCTTAACATAATAGTAACATTTTCATGCGATACTTATTGCTTGGAGATGCATTTTGTCTAACAACCGCCGCACAACGCCCATACCAGGGGCCAACCAGCCGATGCTTCGTGAGTTCAAGCCATCGCTGCAAGTCGCGGCTGGAGTTACCGAAGAAGAATATCCTACCCATCCCCGCGCATCGAATAATAGCATGCAACCCATTCCTGGCTATGGCAGTGGGGCTGGTGCACTTGTTACCCTCACCCCGCAATTATGGCGCACACTTACTCGCGTCAATGCGCATGTAAATCACCGTGCTACGTATGAGCTTGAACCGAAAGGCCAAGATCATGGCCGCCCTCTCTCAAGCGCAGGATGGAAGGGTGATTGTGAAGATTTCGCTCTTGAAAAACAAAGGCAACTCATTGCTGCTGGCGTCAACCCACGCGCACTTCGTATTGCCAGTGTATCCGAAGACCCAGACAAACCGCTTTCATCCAATCACGCTGTGCTGGTAGTGCGCACCAATCAGGGTGATTTGGTGCTCGATAACGATAAAGGCACAAGCGAAATTCGTCACTGGCAAGATACAGGCTATACGTTTCTTGGCTTACAGTCACCTCGGCAGGAATCACGCTACAACGCTGTGACAGATACCGCAGTAACACGTACTGCTGCCACTCCAGAGCGTGATATTGCTATTCGCAGCCAACGCGTTGGTAGTGAAATACAAGAGACGGCAAATGTAGTATTGCTTACCAACCAGCCTATTCAACTAGGGGAATTTTCTTGTCAGGCACCTGCTGGCACGTTCGTCGCTACAAAATCATTTAATACTGCTGATACAGTAACAGAGGTAACCCCAGTCATTGGTCGCACCGAAAACAACGCAATCCATGCTTCTTTTACAGCTCTTACACTTACGCAAGAGGCTGCAAAAACCAATACATCCCCCACGCGCAATGCCTCACCATCTGATCGCCCGGCACCCGAAATACACCTCACTACTGATAAGGCTCCCTCAGAACAAACACGGATTGGTCACGTAATTATAGGTGCACAAGGCCGCATGGTATCTGAGTCTGCTGGACAGAGACAAACCTTGCTCACGGAGCTGGAAAAACATGGTCAAGCACTCAGCACATTAGGTGTGCAATGCGAGGGAGGCAATCAGCCACGTCAGCATGCAGATGGCAGCATCTCTAGTCCCGCCGCTGCCTCTTCATTAACACTATTTACCATTAAAGCTCTGGAAGAAACGCCTGTTACTTCCTCACCACCCCCCACTCCCCCTGTTGCACGGCCCGAGGGTAGAAGCCATTAACTATGCGCTCAGCGCATAACACCCCCCTAAATTACGCAGTTACAACCGCTATGAATTGCGTTATAAGCATATCTGCATTGCAGCATTTGCGTTTGGTGAGGGCAGTATGGATTGGGATAAACTAAGGGTTTTTCATACGGTTGCACAGCATAAAAGCCTCACCCGTTCAGGCGAAGTATTGGGCCTAAGCCAATCGGCAGTATCGCGGCAAATTTCTGCGCTCGAGGAAAGGCTTGGCATTGCCCTGTTCCACCGCCACGCGCGCGGGCTTATGCTCTCCGAACAGGGCGATATTCTGTTTCGCACCGTCTCGGAAATGGTAAGCAAACTGCAAGCGACCGAGAATACATTGGCCGAAGCGACCGCGCGCCCGAAAGGCCCCTTCAAGCTCACCGTCCCAGCTACGCTCGGCTCCACATGGGTGGCGCAGTTGATGAAAGAATTCACCGATTTATATCCTGAAATCGAGGTGACGTTACTCTGCGAAGACCGCGAGCTGGATTTAGGCCTGCGCGAGGCCGATGCGGCGATTCGTTTTTACCCCGCCAAAAACCCCGACCTCGTGCAAAAGCCCATCATGTCGCTACATAACGGGCTGTATGCCAGCAACGATTACCTGCGCCTTCACGGTGTGCCCAAAAACTTCGCTGACCTTGCCCATCACAAGCTGATTGGGTTTGAAGCTGTAGGCAGCAACGCGCCTTTTGGCGAGGTGAACTGGATATTTGAGCAATCTGAATCGCGCAAAGCAGGCCTGAAGCCCTTCTTCAAGGTCAATTCGCTGCTTGCACTGCGCACGGCGGTAAAGCAAGGCATGGGCATAGCCTTCATGCCCGAATATCTGATGTATAAAACCCGCCATGTCAGCCGCGTACTCGAAGAGCTCGATACCCCTAAAACCGAAGCGTTTTTCATTTATCCTGTGGAGCTCAAAAACTCCAAGCGGGTGAATGTATTCCGCAATTTCCTCCAGCAAAAAATCGCAGAGAGTAATTTTTAGTTTTTGTACTATTTCCCCCACCGTCATCCTGTGGGGGGCAACGTGCAGTACAGGATCTTTGCCCTTCCTCGAGTTCCTGCGCATCCGCATTCACTACGCGCAAAACGACGAAGCGATATATGCACAAAACGCATAGCACTATTGCAATAAACGCAATAGCTAAATTAACGATTTATTAATACATAGGGCTTCCACGCGGGTACCCCCCGCGTCGGACTCTCCGCATTGCGGATGAGTAGCCTCCCTGTTAAGCTCGCCAAGTCCCTAAAAAGGCTTGGCCTTTTTTTGGGCTACGTACGTCTACTTGACCCGCTTCACTTCCACCACGCGCAGCTGCTTGCCGTCGAAGGGCGAATCATTACCGTTATGGGTCTGATACGCAGCAGGCAGCGTAATAATGCGGGTTTCACCCACTGTAATTCCCGCCACAGCCTGATCTAGCCCCAGCGCTAGTTCTTTTGCGCCCAGCTTGAGGGTTTTGTTTTTTAACTTGCTCGGTTTTTCGCCTTTTTCATCCCACAGGGTGATGGCAACCTGAATGGTTTGCCCGCATAGCGCGCCGTCTTGTGCGCCATCCATCGCATCGCTCGTTACAAGCAAAGGGCCTGTGGTCTTGTCAATCACAGGGCTCAATGCTTCAAGCTGAAGCTGGAGCGATACGGTCGATAGGTTTTTTGCAATGCGTGTTTCATCATACACCAGTGCAGGTGGGGCATCGACTATGCGGTCACCGCTGACGCGCATACCCACCACTGCCTGCTCCACTGCCTGATAGATTTTACCCGCGCCTATCGTGAATTCCACAGGTTTGGTTTCATCATGTAGTTCATCGAATGTCTGGCCCTTATCATCGCGGCCACGCAGCATTAGTTTCACCGTATCACCGCAAGCAGCAGGCCTTCCTTTGCCGAGGTTAAAATCACGTACTTTAAGCCCTTCCGTGCGCGTAGGATCTAATGCGCGCTGCCATGTATCTAGGCTGAAAGTGCGACGAATCGCAGGGTAATCTTTTGCAGCCCCTGCCTGCGCAGTTTCCCCTTGTTGCATTGGGTTTTCTGTAGGTGCATGGGTGTTTGCCGTATTGCCGACAATCACAAGGTAGCCAATAAAGCCAAACAGCAGCCAACTCATCCAGCGCGGAAAAGGCTTTTCGCCAGCAACAGGCTTTTCATCACGCCCAAACCATTTTGCCATATTTTTTCTCCTGAATGTCACCCTTAAAGGAGCTTAGGCATTACTTTACTACACATTAAACCTAAAGTGAAACACATCCCCGTCGCACACCATATATTCTTTGCCTTCCAGTCGCAATTTGCCTGCTTCTTTGGCACCCTGCTCGCCTTTACCCGCAATATAATCGTTATACGCAATGGTTTCTGCGCGAATGAACCCTTTTTCAAAATCAGTGTGAATCACACCTGCGGCTTCGGGCGCAGTCGCACCCGCATGCACATTCCATGCGCGCGCTTCTTTCGGCCCCACGGTGAAAAACGTAATCAGCTCAAGCAATGTCTGACCTGATTTCACAATCGCGGCCAAGCCCGTTTCCTCAAGCCCCAAATCAGCCAAGAACTCTTTTTTCTCCGCTTCATCAAGCCCTGCCATTTCGGCTTCTATCTGGGCTGAAATCACCACGGCGGGTGCGCCTTTTTCGCGAGCCATCTCTACTGCTTTGGCCGAGAGCGCATTGCCGCCTTTGGCGCTTGCCTCCTCCACATTCAGCACATACATCGCCGGTTTGCTAGTCAGCAGCTGCAACTGCGCAAAGCGCTTCTTTTCGTCTTTGTCTTTGGGGGTGTAATGGCGGGCGGGTTTTCCTTCCGCCAGCAGCGGATATACCGCCTCAAGCAATGCCAGCACATCTTTGGCATCCTTATCGCCGCCCTTAGCTTTTTTGCCCAAGCTGTCTTTGCGTTTTTCCACGCTTTCCAAATCGGCCAAAATCAATTCCATCTCAATAATATCGGCATCACGCAGCGGGTCGATGCTGCCTTCGACATGGGTAATATCCCCGTCTTCAAAGCAGCGCAGCACATATATGATCGCATCCACCTCGCGGATATGGCTTAGGAACTGATTGCCCAGCCCCTCGCCCTTGCTGGCGCCGCGCACCAGCCCTGCAATATCGACAAACTCCAGTTGAGTCGGGATAATTTTCGCCGATCCTGCAATCGCCGCCAGCGCCTCAAGCCGCGCGTCAGGTACCGCCACACGGCCCACATTCGGCTCAATCGTGCAAAATGGGTAATTGGCCGCTTCCGCCGCCTGCGCCGAGAGCAGCGCGTTAAACAAGGTCGATTTGCCAACATTCGGCAATCCCACAATTCCGCAATTAAATCCCATGTTTTTGTCCGTTCAGGTTAGTGAATGCAGCACTGCTAGCGCCATTCACGCGCCGAGGCAAATACTAAGGCAGTACAAACGCTGTAATCCTTCATGCAATTGTCACACACCATTCGTGGAATTGTCATAATGAGCTGATAGATAGCTTTCAGTTTTTACATACACACCACGGGAAATAGCCATGAATAAAATTTTAGATCGTAATGTACTTGATGCTCTAGGCACTGCAAAGAAAACCCAAATCA
>JAIXZB010000115.1 GCA_027489915.1 Rickettsiales bacterium
CCACAAAGCGTGTGTTAGAGACAGCATCTTCTGGTTTCCATGGGTGTTCGTCATTATGCGCATCGAGTCGCATTATGCGCACGGTGTAAGGAATAGTTTCAAACCGTATTAATGTATCCCATACTTTTTGTATTGGTGCGTTAAGTGTAAATGTATGAGCGTAATCCTGAATAGCAGTAGACGCCATGACATGCGAGGGGATGCGGCGCCAGAAATAATGCAATGCTAACAATGCCAGCACGAATGCGGGTAAAGCTAAGAAAAAATGCTCGAAATAATCGACCCTTGTTAGTGGCTGCGAGTAGCGCACATCGCAGGTGGCAGAAAGAGCATCCGCTTCTTTCAAATCCGCAAGCAGCTTCGCAATATCCGAAGCGGGAACAGAGGCCTTGTGGATTTCAAAACGATATGCATGTGCGAGCGTCTTTTTACTATGTGAGGTTGTACGCATAAACGTAAAATACGCATTGCGAATAGTTGTATCAGCGGCATCAGGCGGCGCTATTTTGGCATTCTCTGGTGCGATAATATGCAGCTGCTTAGTGAATAGAAACGGGTAGGGAAGCGATAAATCTTCGGTTTTTTTTGCTTTGAGATGTGCTCGCGCTGCTCTGCGTATGGGACTTAATTCATCTTTGATATTTTGATTATAAAAACACGCACGAAAGGCTTTTTTGGTGAGGTTCTGCTGCGTTTGTTCCCAGAGATTATCTATTTCATAGCTCGCATCGATTCCGAAGGCAGAGCGCGACTGCCCATCAGGAATATCATACATGAAAAAAGGCTGTGCTATTTTTAGGTCATTGTAGCAGTTGCTATAGTCATAGAATAGGTTGTTGGCGAGGTGGAGCTTATCTGCTTCTGTTTTGAAGGAAGATGCGCGCGCGCCGTCGTAACTTACATCGACATCGAGCAAGGTAGGCGTTTCATGATCTTCGCTTGCATGAAACGTTTCAATAATCGTTAGGGTTGGTTTTTCTGATGTGACGGAAACCTTAGCAAATGCGGTGGGCAGAAATAAAATATATCCTGCAGCAACAAAAATGATAATAAGTGTTTTTATACAGTGCATTAGAACAAAGTAACAGAGTGTGTAATACCTGTCCACCACCTCACCAAGGAATGTACGGCTTTACAAGCTGTGGATAAAAGGCTATACGTGCCCTTGAGTTTGGTTTTGACTCTTTAATAAATGACAGATGGTGTGGTGCGGGGAAACCTTTGCTGCATGTGCCTAACCCGCACGATACTTGGTACCTTCGCTGGTTCTTGATTCTCCTGACGTTTCTAAAAAGAGGCAAGTTTCACCCTAACGGGTAGCTTCTGATTCAACTCACACATTGGCTCGCATAGTGCGGGCTGGTGGATAACGCCAGTATAAGGATTTTTAACATGGCTCAAGGTACAGTAAAATGGTTCAACCCAATGAAGGGTTTCGGTTTCATTCAGCCAGAGAGTGGCGGAGCAGATGCATTCGTGCATATCAGCGCGCTTGAACGCGCAGGTCTCTCGACCCTTAACGAAGGCGCACGCGTAAGCTACGACCTCGTGACCGAAAAAGGTAAAACATCGGCTGCGAACCTGAAACTCCTCTAGGACTTCAGGCTTGCCCGAAACAAGCGCCTCGCACATGCAAATGTGCGGGGCGTTTTTGTATCTGGAGTATTAGGCCGCATCCTTGCTTGGGGAGATGGCATCCATGCGGTAGCCGACGCCTGCTTCGGAGACGATGAGGGAGCTGAGCCCTTTCTGGGTTTCGAGCTTCTCGCGCACTTGGCCGACATAGACGCGCAGATACTGCGTGTCTTCGACATGCGCTGCACCCCAGACTTCTTTGAGGATTTGTTTGTGTGTGAGCATGCGGCCGCGATTGACGAGAAAATAGCGCAGCAAATCATATTCTTTGGGGGTGAAGGCCACACGCTCTTCGCCGATAAACACTTCGTGACGCACCAAGTCCATGCGGATGGGACCATTGATGATATCGGGATCGCCCACCTCGCGCACCATGGCTTTGCGTAGATTCGCATGCACACGTGCAAGCAGCACTTCGGCATTGAAGGGCTTGGTAACATAATCATCTGCACCCATATTCAGCGCGGCAGTGACTTCGGTATCATCCGAGCGCACGGTAAGAATGATAATGGGCACCTGCGTCCATTGACGCAGCGTACCTACGACATCCTTGCCATCCATATCAGGCAGGCCCAAATCGAGCAGAATCAAATCGGGTTTCACCGATGCAGCCATGCGGATTGCTTGCTTACCCGTTTCGGCTTCAACGACTTTGAAATCCACCGCATCGAGAAAGATAGTGAGCATTTTGCGGATTTCTTCTTCATCATCCACCACGATAATCGTGTTCTTTTTTTCTTGCATAGCCGCTCTTTCTGTCAGTCTAAAAAAATAGATTATAGAGCACAATAAATATAACCGGCACGCCCAGTACCCACATAATCATACTTTTCATAAATTCTCTCCTTAAATTGAAGCAGTGCAACACTATTGCAGATTTACCTCTAGGCGAGATGGCATAAATTAACAGCCAGAGAGCAGGGGTGGACTATAAAGAAACGATAAAGATGCTTAGGCTGGGCAACGCAATGTAAATTTAGCGCCGCCTTTTTCTATGTTTTCAGCTATCACAGAACCACCAATAATAGCCATCATCTGCCTGCAAATCGCAAGCCCTAGCCCTGTGCCTGCATTCTGTTGATCACTACGTGCAATGCGTGTGTATTTGGAGAAAATATCGGCTTCTCTGCCAGGAGCTATGCCCAGCCCATTATCAGAAACGCTTACAAAGAATACTTTTCCTTCGCCGCCATACCGCACATCGATAGTTGCTTTTTTCCCTGCATGCTTAATAGCATTATCGAGCACCAAACCAACAGCACGACCGAGCATTATTTGATCGGATACAATATGGGCAGTCGCTCCTGCCTGATTGAGATGGATGGTATGCAATTTGGCGCGCGGACCAAGCCTTGTAATGCAATCGTCAATGAGCGAACGCAAATCAATGGCTTCCCATTTAACGGAAACCAGACCACCTTCGAGTTTTGCCATATCTAGAATGTTAGTAATAAACTGATCAAGCCGGTAAGCCTCGGAAAGGGCAGCTTGAATGAGCGACGCACGTTTTTCTGGCGAGAGCTTGTCATGCATACGCGTGAAAATTTCCAGAGATCCAATCATGGTTGCCAGTGGCGTCTTTAGATCATGCGACACAGTAGAGAGTATCTGGCGGTGCAATACCTCACGCGCCTGCTCTAGATTGGTGTTGTTGTGTGTGTCAGTCATCGGCCCAATCTTTATGTGTGAAGCCACCACTGTACTCAGAAAGTCAGAGAATAACAGTAAGGAAGCGCATGCGCGCTTCCTTACTGCCACTATTATCGCAGTTATTTGTCAGTAGAGTCTTTAATATCGTCTCCAACCTCTTTTACAGCATCGCCTAGTTTTTCTCCTGGTGTGCGATCTTCGAGTTGTTCGGCAGCTTTATCGATTCCATTGGGCAACGCATCGACTGCGTCACCTATTTTTTCTCCGCTGCTGCGGTTATCGGGCATGGTCATTACTGCCCAGGCAACGACGCCAAGAATAATAACAATAACAACGTAAACAATGTTGCGGGTAACGTGTGGTGTCATAGGAAGTCCTTATGCGTTGTGGGTGTTAAATTGACTGGTTAGTTCGAGTGAAAGCGAGTGGTCGTCGTATGTATCAATGACGTCATCAAAATCCTGATCTAGCAAAAAAGAAGTGCCTATAAATGCGTCGCATGCTTCTGTGTGTGCCAGTGGTACTGGATTGGATTTGGGCATGATACATCTCCTGTAGCTACATTATGCGGCAACGGGTTGTGGGGTTTCGGGTTGGAAGGAGTGCTCCAGCACAGGTAGAATTGTATCGATGCGACGCAATGCGCGTGACAATTCTTCCGTTTCTGCAGATTGTTCTTTGGTAGGAGGGGTTGCCCCCTCGTCATCAAGTCGCATGCGCTCTTCGAGCGATAACGCAAGCTGGTCGCGGGTTTTTTTGAGCATTTCAATGCCGCTGAATGAAATTTTTTGTGCTGCTGCGAGCCCACGTCTGTAGGATTCGACCCAGCGTTCGACCTGTTCTATGCCCTCACGTGCATCCCCCTGACTGAGTGCCTGCTCAGAGCGTACACTAATACGTTTGAGGCTTGCGCACAGCTCTTCTGCATCGGCAAGGGATAATGGAATAAAGTTAGACGCGCTGGCAGTGGAGTCAATAGCCGCGGTGTTGGTGTTGTTATCTTGTTGCATATACTCTCCTGTTACTAAGTACGAAAGAAGAGGTACCAATAGTGCCATTAAGTTTCAGTGTGTTGTGCGTGGCCAAGAAATAAAAAACTTACAAATGCGCCTGCATGATGTGCTTGAGCTTATTTTCCAGTATATCGGGATGAATAGGTTTGCTGATATAATCATTCATTCCTGCATCTAAGCAACGATCGCGGTCGCTTGCCAGCGCATGTGCAGTAACCCCAATAATGGGCTGCGAGAATCCTTTGCGCGATTCTATTTCGCGGATACGTTTTGTGGTTTCAAGCCCATTCATTCCTTGCATCTGCACGTCCATTAAAATCGCTACAAAGGGAGTGGTGCGCGATTCAAGCACACGCAGTGCCTCGGCTCCGCTTTGCACGCTGGTGACGTGATAGCCGATAAATTCGAGCATCATGGTCGCTATCATGATGTTGGGCGCGTAATCATCGACCAGAAAGATATGCGGTGCGGATTGTGTATTCATACCATTCTTTCCTTAGCGCATATAGGGCGTTAAATCGCCTTTTTTATGCAAATCGTGCCAGCATGGCAAACGTTGGCCCTATCGTTTGCCGTAACCGCGAAAAAACGCATCGGTTAAAATAGATACGCTGCTGGAAATAGGAGCCTGCATGTAAAGGATATGCTGCAATGTCTGCTGAAGCTTACGCCAGTGATGCTGGAGCACCATGCACAGTATAAGCATCAATGCGACCAAAATGAGGAACACAATGCTGAAAGCTGCAACAGAAGAGATACCGCATATTATGAGCTGCGTGTAGCCAAACCATGCACATGCAGCCACAACTATAGCGAATAGAACTGAAGCGAACACCGCAAGCAGGGTTAGCACCGCCATGCCAAGAATAAGGCGCATGAATAAGGGAGTGGTTGTGGTCACTGTTTTATTAATGGCCCATATTCCAAATAGCCTTTTAAGCAACGACATGGCGGTGAGACTCCGTGAGTGAGTAATGAATTAGCGACGCAAAAGCACACCGAGTACAACGCCTACGCCAAGTGCAATGGCGCTAGAGCGAATAGGGTTGTTGCGGATTTCATTGCTTACGCGATCACCAGCATGGGTGATTTTATGGCTGGTATCATCGATGAAGTTACGCACATTACGACCCGCTTTTTGTGCGTAATCAGCAAATTCGCTGCTGATACCGTCGGCGCCATCATGCAGATCGTGCGCTGCACTGTAAGATGCAGTTTTAGCATCGGCGATGGTATCGTTGGCAGCATTTTTGGTTGCAGATGAAAACATAGGATTCTCCTTAGGGTGGGTAACATTGAAAAAAGGCACACAGCATTTGCGTGGGCGACAAAGCGCACTAAGCCATGCTTGCTGTAAAGATACGATGTGGATGGGCAGAGCAGACGTAAGAATGCCATAATGCGGCGTTGATTAAAGGCGGGTGCATGTTGCTGGCCTCTACATGGCTGCGCCACCCGAAGCTGAAAGCGTAGGGTGGTGGGCGATGAGGGACTTGAACCGTCGCGCCAGAGGCGCGCTGCTTTATGATTAGGGGGTTTAAATACCTCATGGCACTGTCGGAGTGTAAAGAGAGGTGGTGGGGGATGAGGGACTTGAACCCCCGACAAAGGCGTTATGAGCGCCCTGCTCTAACCAACTGAGCTAATCCCCC
>JAIXZB010000049.1 GCA_027489915.1 Rickettsiales bacterium
GCAAAACCTACAGCGAAAAAGGCGATTACAAAGCCCGCGCCTCCAAACATATCAAAGAGTTATACGCCTACAGCTTAACGCCCGTATTATTCAAGCCTACACTCGCCGCGCAAGATCAATTCCGCGAAACATTCCCGCAAGCACTCGATTACTTCATCGGCAAAGATGGCACCGAAGATAAAGGCTTCGCCATCAAACCCTGGAGCAAAGTCCGCTTCGGCGAACAAACCATTACCATAGATAGCGATTCTGCCTTAGCCATGGGCAATTATTACTTCACCCCCGCCACAGGAGGCGATGAAGTAAAAGTCGAATACACCTTTGGCTACATTAAAGATAAAAATGGCAAGCTGCGCATAAACCTGCACCATTCTTCGTTGCCATACCAAACAAAATAGCCCCTTTAGCCCGTTTCCATACAGCAGGAAACGGGCATCCCCGCCAACCCATTGCTTTTTGCATCGCATTGGCCTAGTTTTCGCTCACAAAAAACGGCAAGCTTTAACGGAAAATTATGAAAGACATGCGAAAGTCAAATTATCGGGATGCGTGGCAACTGCCTAACATCACGATGGGCCCACAAGGTGGAAAGGGGGGCGGAGCGCTCGAACACTACGAAGGCGACCTAATGGTAGCCGATCCAGTGACCAAGGCGAAACGTCCACCGATGTACAAAGTGGTCCTGCTGAATGACGATTTTACACCCATGGATTTCGTGGTGACGGTGATAGAGCACATCTTTCGCAAAACCCACGAAGAGGCAGTCGATTTAATGCTCGCCGTCCATGAAAAAGGTGCAGCCATCGTCGGGGTCTACACCCGCGAAGTGGCCGAAACCAAGGTGGACCAAACCGTCGAGTATGCAAGGATCAACGAGCACCCACTGCAATGTGCCATGGAACCTGAATAAAAAATAATAGGGAAGCGACCATGCTGTCTAAGAATCTCGAAATCACCCTCCACCGCGCACTCGACATCGCGAAGGATTTCTCGCACGAATACGCTACACTCGAGCATCTGCTCTTATCGCTCACTGAAGATGCCGATGCCGCCCCCGTCATGCGCGGTGTAGGCGCAAATCTGGGCGAACTGCGCCATGCGCTGAATGATTTCCTCACGAAAGAAATGGATTCCCTCATCGTGAACAACCTCGATGAATCGCGCCCCACTGCAGGGTTTCAGCGCGTCATTCACCGCGCCGCCATCCATGTGCAATCCGCTGGCAAATCCGAAGTGAACGGCGCCAATGTACTCGTCGCCATGTTCTCCGAACGCGATTCCCACGCCGTCTATTTCCTGCAAGAACAAGACGTCAACCGCTTGGATGTGGTAAACTTCATCTCCCACGGCATCGTCAAATACGGCGACCTCACCCGCCTCGCCCAGTCTGCCCTGCGCGAACACAGCGAAGAAGAACTCGAAGATGGCTCCATCCGCTACAGCGCTGGCAAAGCTAAAGTAAGCAAAGAAGAAGCACAGGAAGAATCGAAAGATCCCCTTCATCTTTATTGCCAGAACCTCAATAAAAAAGCCGAATCGGGCAAAACCGATATTCTAGTTGGCCGCGAAAAAGAAATCGAACGCTGCGTGCAAGTGCTCTGCCGCCGCGGCAAAAACAATCCACTGCTCGTGGGCGAAGCAGGCGTCGGCAAAACCGCCATCGCCGAGGGCTTAGCACTCCGCATCGTACGCGGCGAAATCCCCGATGTATTGCGCAAAGCCGTCATTTTCTCGCTCGATATGGGCTCACTTCTCGCAGGCACCCGCTACCGTGGCGATTTCGAAGAGCGCATGAAAGCTGTCATCAAATCCATCGAAAAACTCCCTGGCGCCATTTTATTCATCGATGAAATCCACTCCATCATCGGTGCAGGCTCAACAAGCGGCGGCGCGCTCGATGCAGCAAACCTGCTCAAACCCGCCCTCGCGCGCGGTTCCCTGCGCTGCATGGGCTCCACAACATTTAAAGAATACAACAACCATATCGAAAAAGACCGTGCACTCGCGCGCCGTTTCCAAAAAGTCGATATCCACGAGCCAACCACCGAAGACACCATCAAAATCCTCCGTGGCCTCAAACCCTACTACGAAGAGCACCACCATGTGCGCTATCTCCCCGCCGCTATCGAAGCTGCGGTGGAACTCTCCGCGCGCTACATCCATGACCGCAAATTACCTGATAAAGCGATTGACGTCATCGACGAAGCAGGTGCCGCACAAATGCTGCTGCCCGAAAACAAACGCAAAAAAACCATCACCGTGCGCGAAATCGAAGATATCATCTCCAAAATGGCGCGCATGCCAAGTAAGTCCGTAAGCATGGATGATGCCGAGCTACTGCGTAATCTCGAGAAAAACCTCCGCCTCGTAGTCTTTGGTCAAGATAAAGCCGTAACCGAGCTCTCCTCCGCCATCAAGATGGCCCGCGCAGGCCTGCGCGATGAACAAAAACCCATCGGCTGCTACTTATTTACTGGTCCAACGGGTGTCGGCAAAACCGAAGTCGCAACCCAACTCGCCAAATGCTTAGGTATGGAGTTCCTCCGCTTCGATATGTCCGAATATATGGAAAAACACTCCGTATCCGCATTAATCGGTGCCCCTCCAGGCTATGTCGGCTTCGAAAATGGCGGCCAACTCACCGATGCAGTCGATAAAACCCCGTATTGCGTGGTGTTGCTCGATGAAATCGAAAAAGCCCATCCCGATATTTACAATATCCTCCTGCAAGTCATGGATTACGGCAAGCTTACCGATCAAAACGGCAAATCCGTCAATTTTCGCAACGTGATTCTTATTATGACCTCCAACGCAGGCGCACGCGAAGTAGCCGCCGCCCCCATGGGCTTTGGTCGCGAAACCCGCGCAGGCGAAGATAAAGAGGCCGTAAGCAAGGTCTTCACGCCCGAATTCAGAAACCGCTTAGATGCCACCATCGGCTTCGCCCACCTAACGCGCGATGTGGTCAAGCACGTGGTCAGCAAATTCATCTACAAGCTCGAATCCCAGCTTTCCGAGCGCAATATCACCATAAGCTTAAGCGAAGCCGCAAGCGATTGGCTTGCCGAAAAAGGCTACGACAAAGCCATGGGCGCAAGGCCTCTTTCGCGCATCATCGCCGATAAAATCAAGAAGCCTCTGGCCGATGAAGTACTGTTTGGCAAACTCAGTAAAGGCGGCACGGTCAAACTTGGTGTGAAAGATGACGAGCTCACCTTCACCTACACCACCGCCAAACCGAGCACCAAAAAATCCCGCAAGGGCGAATTGGTCGAATAAGACTTATGACCACCCCTCCCTCTCGCGGCGAAAAAAACAAGTCTTGGGTAGATAATCTTCACCGAAAAGCACACGTGGATGCAGCTCGTTTCTATACGCACGCCACCGCATACGATGCAGCGCACGAACTAGCTTTCAACGCAGACCAAGAACCGATCTGTGCACTTATTAACCTAAAAAACCTTACTCCGCTAGAACGCACCCACGCGCAGGAATGGCTCAGAACCTATACAGTTTTTGAAGAAACACGTGGTGATGAAACGCTACGCAAGCTAACACTCAGCGATCCACATACAGCCACTCTGTTTTTTGCCCTCCGCGCCGAACATGGCCGCCCCAACCCTACTGCAAACGAGCCAATCAAATCACTAGCTCCCGCCAGTTCAAAGAAACATAAAGAAACTGCTGCAAAGCACCTAACCCATCAGGATCATCTGTTCGATTCTCTCAAAAAATGGGTCGCGCTCGGCCCCACTCAAAATTATTGCCTACGTTCCCTCATTCACAAAGACCCCATATTTCCTGAAACACCAGCGCATTACTTCGCTCTCAGCGTTCCCGCAAATAACTCCGAATTCCTTGAAACTTTCCGCAATGTTCTGCTGAATATCGAACCTCGCAAGGAAGCAGCACCTCCCTCAACCTACGCCGAACGTGCAAGCAACACCGGCAAACGCACCCCCCATCCCGAATGGGACAAATCCGTTCTCTACGATATCGCCCACGATATGCAGCCAGATAATAATGGCCGATATTTTTGTGAATCAATTGGCGATGCGCAGCGCGGCGAAATCACATGGCAACGCTTTACAGAATCACTAAAAAAACCAGAATGCTACACAACCGCCATGGGCCCAAAATCCCAAACAATGGCCAACATCACCGCAGATAATACCTTTTCCCTAAGGTTGCGCCTTAATCCCGATCATGAATTCCGCAAGGGCAATCAAACCCTCAAGCGAAAAAAACCTCCCTCACATAACACAGAAACACTGGAAGATGTTTTCATTAAACAATACGGATCCCCATTAGTCGGATGGTTACGCGAGCAAGGCCTGGAAAACTTTGCCGTCGGCATCACCCGCATTCCAAGCCCTTCTCAAACAATCAAACACACACCAGACTCTTGCCTACTTCGTATAACCATCCCAAACGATGATATGAAGGCAAAATTATTGCTTGGATCCATAGCGTCCTATATCCATGAGTTCTCAGTAACTCCTCACAAAGTATTCAACAAAGGCGGCATGGCCATATGATTCATCGCCTCATCTGCACCCTGCTCATCCACACCGTCATGGCCTCATCCGCCATCGCGCAAACCCCGCAGCCGCGCTATTTTACCTTTTCTAACGGCACTGGATTTTACGTCAGCAAAGACGGCTACATCATCACCAACGCCCATGTCGTCAAACCCTGCACGCAGAATGTCAAAGTCCATAGCGGCGCCACCACCTCCGAAGCACAAGTAATATCCCGTAACGACAAACTCGATTTAGCCCTACTCAAATCACGCGATTACGCGCCAGATGTCGCCTCCCTTCGCACCAACGCCATGGATATTAAGCAAGGCGAGCCCGTCATTGTGATGGGCTATGCAGGGGCAGCAGGCGCAGGGGGAACCTACAGTTTCGTCAAATCACAAGTGCTGGATACCAAAGGCCCCACGGGCGAAGCCCAGTGGCTGCAATTCGCAAACGCCGCACAAAAAGGCAATTCAGGTGGCCCCTTGCTCGATGCCAGCGGTCACGTCATCGGCGTCATCACTGGAAAAACCCAACTTTTCCGTGTCGATAACCGCGCCAACGTCGCCCCCACCAAAATCGGCGAGTCCGATGTTGCCATCAACCTCGCCTACCTCACCGCCTTCCTCGATCAACAACGCGTGCGCTACCAAGCCGCCTCCAGCGGCATGCTGAGCTTCTCTGATAATCGCCTAGAATCAAGCGCCAGCAACTTCATCGTCCAACTCCAGTGCCAGACAAACTAATGTCAGTTACAATGTAAGTAACGCAGTAGCGCGAGCATCGAGGTCAACGTAAACCCTACTCCGCAGCACTCGCCGAGCGCAGCAGCGCGATTCAGCCATGAGCGTCCTCATTGCGCAGCGCAGTAGCGCGAGCAGGAGGTTAACGCAAAAACCCTACTCCGCCTCTGGCGGAGTAATATTCAAAATATCCCTATCCGCAGGCAAGTAACTCCCTGGCAGATTCATATGCGAACCACGCAGCATAATCACCGTAATCCTGCGATTCTTAACCGAACGTGGGTCATTCGGATCAATCAATTCCTTATCTGCCATCCCCACCACTTTCTTAGGCCGCTCAGGCTCCATCCCCGCCTTCAAGAAATAGCGCCGCGCCGCATTGGCACGGTCAGCCGATAACTCCCAGTTGGAATAGCTTGGGTTTTTCATCGCCCCCGCCGCCGCATCCGGATGTCCAGTAATCGAAATAAAATTTGGCATTTTTTCAATCAGCGTTTTCATCGCCCCCATAACCTTGGCACCAGCGGGCGTAATCTCGGCACTGCCCGTCATAAACATCGGGTGTTTATCCGAATCCATAATCTCAAGCTTCAGCCCCTCAGGCGTTTGCTCCACCAAAATATTATCCGCGAATTCCCGAAGTGTTGGGTCGGATTCAAACGCCTTCTTCACTGCTTCTTGGGCCTTATCAAACAAAAACCCATCCTCCGTCGCCTCCACTGGCGCTTGCTTATCCGACGGATCAGGTGTCTGTCCTTGCGGGTTTTGCCCGGTCACAATGCCAGGAGTTGCCATATCACTGCGCTTCTTGCCATCGAGTGAAGCGCTAGTGCCACCATCAAACCCAATCCCCATTTCCCCCTTAATCCCCACCGTGGGCGTAAAATACTCCGCAATCCCCTCCAGCGTTTTCTTGGGCGCGCTCGAAAGCAGCCACAATAGCAAGAAGAACGCCATCATCGCGGTCACGAAATCGGCATAGGCCACTTTCCACGCACCACCATGATGCCCATGTCCACCCTTTTTTATCTTCTTAATGATAATCGGGCGTTTATTAGGATCTTTCTCTGCCATATTAGGCTACGCTAATTTCATTAAGCGTGGTTTCCATCGTAATAAAGCTTGGCTGGTAACAGGTAGGAATATTGGTGCGGCCAATCTCAATCGAAACCTGCGGCGCGTTCCCATGCAAATGGCTCACCAACACCGCCCGTATAATAATGTAGAACTGGTGCTCTTCATCATACACCTGCCCAAGCTTGGTCGCAAATGGCCCCACAAAGCAATAGGCCAAAAACACGCCCAAAAACGTTCCGACCAGCGCCCCACCAATCATGGCACCCAAAATTTCAACAGGCTTATTGATACTTCCCATGGTTTTCACCACCCCAAGTACCGCAGCCACAATCCCGATGGCAGGAATACCATCCGCCATATTCTGAATCGCGTGTTGGGGGGCCGCCGCTTCGTGATGGTGCTTCTCCAGCAACTTCTCCATCACATCTTCCACCTGATGCGGATCATCAAAGTTCATCGTCATCATGCGCAGCGTGTCACAAATGAAATCCACCGCAAAATGATCATGCAAAATCTTTGGGTACTGCTGAAACAATGCACTTTCTTCAGGCTTTTCAATGTGCTGCTCCAGCGCAATCATGCCCTTTGAACGCACAGTTTTCAAAATCGCAAACAACAGGCACAGCAAATCTGTGTAATCCTGCTTCTTCCATTTGCCGCCTTTAAACACCTTACCAAGGTCCTTAAGCGATTTCTTGATAACAAGGCCTTTATTGGCAATCATAAATGCACCGATAGCCGCACCAAGAATCGTGCCCGCCTCAATCGGCAGCGCATGGACAATAATTTCCATATTCCCGCCTGCCGCGAGGTAAATACCAAACACACAGACAAAGATCATTGGAATAGCAATAATGGCGAGCATCGAACCCTCACAGAAAAACAACGCGCCGCAGAACAGCCGCGCAAAACATTCACTATGGTTCTACCTATAACCAGTCACAACTACCAGCGTTGCAAGCATAAACAGCGCGCACCACACCACAACGCACATCCCTGATGCAGCCATGCCACGCACTGCACAGAACGCATAGCCCATTTGCATACGCCGTCATCAAAACTTCACGCAAATTAACTAGGGCATAAAAGCCGATAACATTAAGGTACCTACATGCAAACGCCTCACATCATCCCCATCTCCAAAGGCGAAATGTCCCTCATTCTGGGGGGCTATAAATCATTGCACTTCATGCGCTTGCCTCACAACACACCTCTTCTCACAGGCGATATTATTCATTTCAGGCACAACCAACCAGATGGCACTCATTTCGATATCCCCGTTACCATCATCTCCGCAACGCCCGAACATAGTAACAGCCCGTTAAACCATGTCGATGAATGGAAAGCGGGGCGCATATCAGGCAAAGCCAAGCAACGCTTCTCACCCGATGTAAGCAAACAACGCCAAACCAAAATCGAGCCCACGCTTGCTACCCGCATCGCCAAACAATTTCTCGAACGGTTCGAAACACCATTGCCAAAAGAAACCTATGCATCCGATATCGCAGGTAACGAAAGCGCCCACCCCATCACCCGTTTTTCCTTCGCACGCAAACTCTCCCCCGATGAAGCCTATCCGCTGTCCGACCTCTATCGGCGCTTCAAAGCAGCCTATGACATACTTGCCCCAAGCGTTACCTACGCGCATCAATACCAATTCACCAATCACGGCCATGATGGTGAATTTATATCAAGCCCCGCAGCGTCCGAGCTTTGGGCCATGCGTTTTCTCGCCACACACCACACCCCCGTACATCTGGAAAAAATACTTCAGCGCATGCGCGCACCGTATGAATCATTGTCCCAATTATCCCGAGCCATCAATGAATCGCGCCCCGTGTATATCCCAGCACCCGATCCCGATGGCATCAATAAGATACTTGCAAGCCTGCCTAACATCCCCTGCTCGCGCGACACAGGAAGTCTGGCCGTCATGGGTGCAATGTCGCGCATAGCCGTGCGCACCCCTTTACCCGAACCCGCATCGGGGAACAGCACCACTTTCGTCCTCAATGCCAACGGGCGAGGCAATTCCATCTCCGCACAGCGCGGCGATTTTCAAGTCCCTATCGAAGTCACCATCGCCCCAGAATCCACACGCATCATCGCCTCAAGCGCTATCGACAAGCACATCGCCCGCGAGCATGGCTTCGCCACCCCCAAAGATATGCGCATCGCAATAGGCCTCGGGCTCGATGAATCCTGCGATATTCTGTCCTACCCCTTTATCCGAGCACGGCCCGAATCCTTACCACTCGACCCAGACCGCGCAGGCAAACATCACGTCCAAATCGATCAGGCAGCACGCGCCATCTTTACAAGCCATTCATCCGACAGCAAACGCGCCAAACGTTACATGGACACACTGCCCACAACAGAACGCGACCTACTTCTGGCCGAAATCACCCCACCCGATCAATATACAGAAGGAATGAACGCAGTAGCCGCCCCAACCCCACGCAACAGAGCAGGTACACGCCAACTTCCAAACGATGTACTAAAAAAACGCAAATCACATGCGCCGAAAACAGAAAAGCCCGTTATACTTCAAGGATTTCAAGGCCTAAGTGCAGCACTGGAAGCAAGAAATGAGGGGCTCACGCCAGCCCCTGCTCCATTGCCCAAATCCACAAAAGCATCAGAGACATCCAATACCTCATCAGAGATAGAAACCACCCTCTCACCCGTCATCACCACCCCAGAAGAACTGGCCACAGATAGCCTCACTCCAAGCAACAAACACAAAGAAAAACTGGATACATCGGGCGTTCCTATCCCTACAGCCCCCGTTATACCTAAACGTAAAACCTTTGAAGGCGAACGCCGCGAATCATATATCGAACGTGCCCGCGCCGCAAAAAAACCCAAAGACCCTCACGCATTGTCACGCCGCGAGCGCCTTCGCCATGAACGCCGCGCCGAAGGCCAATTCATGCGCTCCGCCACATTAAATCCCGAAATAATAAGCGATAATTGGGTAGACAGCATCAATGATACCAAATCCAAAGGCCCCGTACGATAAATACTACCCCTGAAACGGATAAATATTACCCATCCCCACAAGCTGGCTCAATTCCTCTAGCGCCTCCTCCACCTCTAGTATCAGGCTTGGGTCACGCAAATCATCAAAACTTAGACGGTCGCGGTAATGGCGCCGCACCCACCCCTCCAACACATCCGCTTTTTCCTGAGTCAAAACAATACCTTGATGCATAGCATTTGCCTCTGCCTCGGTAAGTATCACCCGCAGTCGTAGGCAGGCAGGCCCGCCCCCATTCTTCATGCTCTCGCGCACATCCAAGTAATGCACAGCGGTCACAGGCCCATCTTCTGCCACGAACCTATCAAACAACGCCGCCGCCTGAGGGTTCTCCCTGCACTCAAGCGGCGCGATAATGGCAATACCTTCACCCCCCCCAAGCAATTGACTATTAAAGAAATAACTCGCAACCGCCGCCTCCAGCGACAACTCCGCCGCGGTCACTTCCACATAATGCAGCCCTTCAGCACCTAAGCGTTGCCGAAGCGCTGCAATCAATCCATCATCCTCCAGCAATGCATCTGCATGCTGTGCCATAAAACTCTGGCAGCTCATCCCAATCACATCATGGTGAAATACCCCCGCATCAATGGCTTTCGGGTTTTGCTGCACAAATAGGCACTTCTCAGGCGCAAGCTGGTGCAACCGTGCTACCGCCTGTGCGGCCTCTAACTTCTGCCGCGCGGGAAAACGGCTAGGGGCAATTCCATCCACAGATGTTGCCCCATACACAAACACATGCACCGCATCACCCTGTCCATTCACCACCCGCATATGGTTCGCCGCCCCCTCATCCGAAAAAGTGGGGGTAAGCGGTAACGGATCATGCACCGTGAAATACCGACCGTCCGAAAACATCCGCTTCAGTAATCGAGTCGTAAACGGTGACTCAACCATACGGTGAAAACTGCCCAATAAATTAGCAGGAGTAAAATGCACCTTTCCGTCACGTGTATCACTGCTTGGTGCCACCGTCGCCGCATTCGCCGCCCACATGGCCGACGAAGAAAACACCGAAGCAAGCAACGACGGCGCAACCCGCGCGGCATCTTCCAGTATTTTTGCAGTGTTACCTCCGAAACCAATTCGTTTTAGTTCCGAAATAATTGGCCTATAATGTGGAAAAAAGAACGCTTGATGCCCATATATCTGGTCAACAAAGCGCATTTTTGCAATTCCCTGCAACGCCGCAGCCCGAGGATTTGACACCGAATCCTTGTGATTAGCCGAAGCCACATTGCCAAAAGCCAGCCCAGCATAGTTATGGGTCGGTCCAACCAGCCCATCCAGTTGCCATTCCACTGCCTTAACCTGTTGATTTTCTGCTATCATCCCTATAACTCCAACCCTGGCTCCAACACCTCAGGAAGGGTCAAAACACTGTTTTCCATAGTCGCTACAGGGTAGGCACAATAATCCGCTGCATAATACCCTGCTGGACGATGATTTCCACTCACCCCCACCCCACCGAACGGAGCAGCACCAGATGCACCTGTGGTCTGACGGTTCCAGTTCACCAGCCCTGCACGTATATTTTTCAGCACTATTTCAAACACTTGTGCGTACCGAGACAATAAGCCAGCACTCAGCCCAAACTGTGTGTGATTTGCAACAGTTATGGCATTATCCACAGAGCTAACACGCGCTAACTGCAGGAAAGGCCCAAAAATCTCAACATCATGCTTCTCGGTCATATCTGTGACATCGACAACACAGGGCGACACATAAGGTAGTGTATCATGCAACCTCTCCGCCCTAACCAGCACCTTACCCCCCTGTGATTCAAGCAATCCCTGCATAGAGAGCATGCGATCGACTTCCTTATTTGCCACTAACGGGCCCATAAAAGCCTCAGGCATGTCACTATATGCACCAACCTTTATACGCTGCGTTGCCGCAACCAACGCCTCTATATAGGCATCTGCCCCCGCACCATCGACCACTATCACCCTGCGCGCGCAGGTACAACGCTGCCCGCTACTGATAAAGCTTGATAAAATCGTCTCCCGCACGGCTGCTTTAATATCCTCTGGCTCATACACAATCAGGGGGTTATTGCCTCCCATCTCAAGCGCCAACATCACCTCTGGCCTACCCGCAAACTGGGCATGTATAAGCTTACCCGTAGCCGTGGATCCCGTGAACAGCACCCCATCAATATTCTGCGCAGTCAGCAGCTTACCTGTCTCACGTTCACCCTGCACCAGCTGCAACACACCCGCGGGAAGTCCCGCCTCTTCCCATAATCTCACCATCCATTCAGCAACCGCAGGGGTAAGCTCACTGGGTTTGAAGATAACCACATTCCCAGCAAGCAATGCAGGCATGATATGTCCATTCGGCAGATGTGCTGGGAAATTATAGGGTCCAAACACGCAAAGCAAGCCATGCGGCGCATGACGAAGGGTTGTCTTTTGCAAAGGCTGAGATTCCGAGCTGCTGGAACGCTCTCCTGTACGTTCTTTGTAAGCATTCAAAGAAAAGCCCAATTTGCCTATTGTGGCCGCCACTTCACTCCTAGCATCCCAGCCCACCTTACCCGTCTCACGCGAAATAAGTAGCGATAATACATCCTTATGTTGTTCAACTAGCCCCTTAAACCGTTCCAGAACCGAAATTCTATTGTCTATAGATATTGAAGACCATGATTTAAAAGCATTTTTTGCCGATTTTACGGCTGCCTCAATTTCAGGCAGCCCAGCCGCCCGTCCTTGCCACACCACCTCGCCTGTCGAGGGGTCTGTCGAGCAAAATACCTCCCCCGAGCCTTCCACCCATTGCCCATTAATATAGTGCGTCATACCCTATTTCCTTAAAATGGCGCGTAGCGAACCACGTCACCCTGTTCAACTTTAAGTTGCATCGCTGCCCGCGAAGTGACATGCACCGTTCCATCTGCCTGAAGCGCCATACGCCCAACTGTACAACGGTAATCGCCGAACCTGTCATTGCTAAGCAGCCACTTCGGCTGCGAGAGCGTATCATCTATGGCACTAATGCTCGCCTTACGACTATCTTTCACCACCCCAAGCTGATCACGCTCCACCAGTAAGGTTGGCCCTCCATCAAACACATCTACGTAAGAATGGTAGCGAAACCCTTGCGATTCCAGCATCGCCTTCGCGGGCTCACTCGCAGGGTTAGGCTGCCCAATCACCCGCTGCGCTGCCTTGGGCAAGAGCGATACATAAATCGGGTATTTAGGGATTAAGTCATTGATAAACTGGTTTCCCTGCGTCGCATTCGTGTAATCCGCCTTGGCAAACGGCATCTGAAAGAAATGCTTGGCAATCGAGTTATAAAACGGCGCATTCCCATCCGCATCATGCACTCCGCGCATCTCGGCAATCACTTGGCCATCAATTTTGGTTGGAAAGCCCGCAATGAACATAAACCTGCAAAAAGACAGAAGCTTACCCATGCCGTCACGGCGGTATTGCGGCAGTAAAAACAACGACCCCACCTCGGTCGCCCCCGTCAAATCATTACACACCTGCAAAATACTATGCTTGGTATAAATGCCAAGTGCGCGCGAGGTTTGTGTCAGCGTTGTCAGTTTATAACTGTAGAAAGGCTGCACCAGCCCCACATGCGCCACAATCCCGCATGTCCCAGCAATCACTTGTTTTTCTTCATCCTCCAGTACAAAGAAGAACGTCTCATGCCCAGCCTCCACCTCGCCCTTAAAGCTCGCCACCGAATGCGCAATCTTCTCCCGCAATACCTCAGGGTCGGGCGGAAGCGAGGTCATCCCAAACCCTGCTTTCTGAGCCAAAGCAAGCACTTGCGCGTGATCATCTTCGTTCGCTGGCCGAATAAACATCAGGCACCCCCTATTTAAATGGCACTTCCCCTGCACCCAGCCGCATCAGCAGCAGCGCTGCAAGCTGTGCGCGCTCCACGGAACTACTCATTTCCATAAACTCACCATCACTATGAATCAATCCGCCGCGCACACCAAGCGTATCGACATTAGCAAGCCCATGTTTATAAAGATTATTCCCATCACACGCCCCGCCTGTATCACGCCAAGCAATGGCCTGCCCCAGCATCGCGCCCGATTCCTTAACCCATTCAAATACTGCTGTATTTTTTGCATCCATGGGCTTAGGCGCACGGGTAAAATACCCATGCAACTCAGCCGTAACCCCATCCCCATTATAAGGTGCAATAAGCGCTTCAAGTGCGGATAACGCCCAAGCCTCATCTTCCGGCGCGGCAATGCGCATGTTCCAGCGTAATGTTGCCGTGTCAGGCACCACATTCAGCGCCCCACCCGCCACCATCCTCGCAGGGTTCACGGTCAATCCCGTCCGCGCACCGTTCAGCGTCATCAACTTTACGGCAATCTCCGATGCCACCACCAGCGCATTACGGCCCTCCTCAGGGTTGCGGCCTGCATGGGCTGCGCGGCCACGCACCGTCAGCGTAAAATTCCCACTTCCCTTGCGCGCCCCCGCCAATGTGCCATCAGGCAGCGACGGCTCAAATATAAGCCCAATATGCGCCCACCCCGCCGCTTCCTTAAGCACAGGGTCAGAACCTACCGAGCCAATTTCCTCATCGGGGTTCAAAATCACTTCCCAACCCACACCAGCAGCGTATGGGCTTTTCTCCAGCGCCTCGAGCGCCTTAAGCATCACCACCAGCCCGCCTTTCAGGTCAGCCACCCCAGGCCCATGCAGCCTGCCACCTTCCACATAAGGCAGCTGAAACGGGTGATCTGCCGCAAACACCGTATCATAATGCCCAACCAGCAGCACCCGCACAGGCGCCTCAGGTCGCTTCACAATCCGCAAACACTCGCCCAATTCCTGTGTATTGACCGCTCCATCATCCGCCACCTTATGCATCGGCAAAAGCGGTATGCGCTCTACAGGCTCGCCCAGCCAATAAAAGTTATCTTCCAATGCCTTGGCCATCCGCGCCAAGCCTGCAATATGAGTCGAACCCGAATTAATCCTGCTCCACTGCTCGGTCAAATGCAGCATATGTTGCTCTTGGCTAGCAATCCACGCAAGCGGCGCTGCAAAATCCTCACGCACCATTCGGAAACTGCTCCTTATACGCTAGTAAGGCCTGCTCCAGCCTATCAAGCCCAGTGCTGAGTTCTTCCACGGTAATCGTAAGCGGCGGTAAAAACCGCAGTACATTCGGCCCCGCCACCAGTATCAACACGCCAAATTTCCGGGCAAAATCCGCCATCGCATTGGCATTACCCGCCCACGGTGCAAGCAACTCTGCCCCAATCATCAACCCACGCCCGCGCACTTCCTTAAACATACCGAGCGATGTGTGCATCGCCGCAAGACGCGCGCGCAACTGCTCGCCCCTATCTGCCACATTGGAAAGCACATCCTGCCGCGCAAGCTTCGTTAGCGCCGCCAGCGCTACCGCCGACATCACAGGATTCCCACCAAAGGTCGAACCGTGGCTGCCAAACTGGAAGGTTTCCGCCGCCCTGCCGCCCACCAGCATCGCACCAATGGGAAGACCACCACCAAGCGCTTTCGCAAGCGTAACAATATCGGGAATTACCCCATCAATGCAATGCGCAAACAGCGCGCCCGTGCGCCCCATCCCCGCCTGAATCTCATCCACAATCAGCAGCGCGCCCACCTTGTCGCACAACGCGCGCAAATGCTGCAAATAGCCAGGCTTCGCCGGCATCACCCCGCCTTCGCCCTGCACTGGCTCCACCATAATAGCACAGGTATTCTCGTCCACCAGCGCTTCAATCGCTGCCTCATCGTTGAAGCGCTCGCAATACACAAACCCACCCGGCAACGGCTCAAACCCCTGTTGATACTTGGGTTGTGCCGTAGCCGTAACGGTAGCTAGCGTGCGCCCATGGAACGATCCTACAAACGTAATAATATTACGCGCGCTCGGCGGCTTGCCTTTATCAGCAGCATATTTACGCACCAGTTTGATTGCCGCCTCATTCGCTTCGGCTCCAGAATTACACAAGTAAACCCTCTGCCCAAAGCAGGAAAGCTCCACCAGTTTTTCCGCCAATCGAATCGGTGGCTCCGTAAAAAACACATTACTCGTATGCCACAGCTTACCCGCCTGCTCGTGCAGTGCCGCCAGCAAATCTGGGTCTTGGTGTCCAAGCGAGCTCACCGCAATGCCTGCCGAAAGGTCAATATATTCAGCCCCATCCAAATCCCACACACGCGAGCCTTTGCCACGATCCAAAATCATTTCGCGTGGTTTATAATTAGGGGTGTAATAGCGTTGGCCCTTGGCAATAAGCTCCTGACTCATCGCGCCAAGATTATGGGTGGTCGGGGGGAAAGTCTGTGTCATCGATTAAAATGCTTCTATAAGTAAGTGATACTATACTTTCACCTTAACGTAAAAAACACGGCGCTGCAAATTGCGAACATGCAATGCAGCAATCCCACAAAACGAACTCCTATCCTGCGACAAATATGCGCGCAAACTCACGCTCAAGCATTGCGTCCACTTCTTGCATCGAAGCAACAACGCCCATCTGCGCCATCGAGGTCACCCCAAACTGCGCAAGTCCGCATGGCACAATCCCTGCGTAATGACTAAGCTCAGGGCTCACATTCAGCGCCACCCCATGGCTGGTAATCCACTGTTCACATCGCACACCAAGCGCTGCAATCTTTGCCTCACCCGTTGGTGTATGCACCCACACCCCCACGCGCCCCTCGCGAATAAACCCCTCAATCCCAAATACCGCAAGCGTTGCAATCAGCCACGCCTCAAGCTGCTGCACAAACACCCGCAAATCAGGCTTGCCTCCGCGTGCCTCTGCACGTTTTTTCAAATTCAGCATCACATAGGCCACCCTCTGCCCTGGCCCATGATAAGTATACTGCCCACCACGCCCCGTCTGATGCACGGGAAACTGAGGCGCAAGCAAATCCACATCCTTCGCAGAACTCCCCGCCGTATATAACGGCGGATGCTCAAGCAACCATACGCGCTCATCCACTTGCCCGAGCTTCATCGCCGCCACCTGCGCACGCATCTGCGCAAGCGCGGTTTCATAAGGCACAAGATCATCTACAACTATCCAGTCCATAGCCTCTTTTGCGTCTATACACTGCGTTTGCCAAGCATTTTTCTGCAAAGTTATGCACACACCAGCATCTACATTGCCGCCTTATATACAAACTGCTAGCACTGTTCATCAGAAACACCCATACACAGGAGTCCTCCATGGCCATTATCGAAGGCACCGAACTCGCCGATACCCTAGTTGGTAGCGAAAGCGACGACACCATCACCGCCTTCGCAGGCAATGACTTGATTTACGCCAATGCAGGCCAAGATAATGTAATTGCGGGAGAAGGTAACGATACCATCGTAGGGAGTGCAGGCAACGATATACTCTATGGCATGATAGGAAATGATGTATTATTCGGCGACACCGAGAATGACATTCTCTACGGCTATCAGGACAATGACACTATTTATGGCGGAGATAGCGAAGATACTATTTTTGGCGGCATAGGCAACGATGTCCTTCTTGGCGATACTGGCAACGATGTAATATATGGTGAAGAAGGCAGCGACATCATTGATGGTGGTGTCGGTGCTGATTATATTTACGATACAGAAGGCGATAACATAATCATCGGCGGCGAAGGCAACGACAACATTGAACTAGGTAACGGTAACGATACGGTAAATGGCGGCACTGGCGACGATACAATCTATGCAAATGGCGGCAACGACGCAATTTTTGGCGGTAGCGGCACCAACCTAATATATGGCGGAGATGGAAACAACACAGTCTCAGGTGGCGAAGGAATCGATTATATCGTCCTATCCTCTGGCAGTAATTTGGTATACGGCGGCGATAATAACGACAGCATCACAGGCGGCGAAGGCAGCGATACCCTAAACGCCGATGCAGGCGATGATCGCGTTGCTGGTAACGGCGGAAATGACCTTCTCACAGGCTGGATAGGGAACGATGTACTTATCGGCGGAGGCAACAACGACACCTTATATGGCGATGAAGGCAACGATACGCTGTCAGGCGACACAGGCGAAGATGTAGTGTTAGGCTGGGTAGGTGACGACATGATCTTCGGTGGCGCAGGCGATGATACCCTCGGCGGCGATGCAGGTAACGATATGATTCTAGGCGACGAAGGCCGCGACATCATATTTGGTGGAGATGGTAACGATACGCTAAACGGTGGCGCAGGATGGGATTTCGTAGTTGGCGGAGAAGGTAATGATACCTTCTACAGCACCCTCAACCGCGAACCACTAACCATGCGAAATGAAGACAATCTCTCTGGCGGAGCTGGTGCAGATATATTCAACTTCTATTTCGATTTCGCTGGCACAGAAACGATTACATATAGCTACAGCATCGATGATTTCGACATTACACAAGACAAACTGGGCCTCACCGAAAAAGTTGGCGAGTTTATTGTAGGCGTTGGCTATGCACCTCAACCAATTCTGGAATTTGGCCCCAACGTAATCAACTCAATAACAGGCGCTGGTCCTCATTCCGGCAACTACACCATCCTCACAATAGGCGGCGCAGAATTCGGCCTTACTGCAACCATTACACTGTATGGTGTATCTATCGATGATTTCAACGCCAACAACGTTTATGTGTAATAACACATAACCCAATACAAAAGGGCGGCACACAAATGCCGCCCTTTTTATTAATCAATTAGCAAGATTTTGCGTGTAAGCTTCAATCATGACATCCTCATGGACACAACGCATAGTCACGCACGACGAAACTCACACAGCGCTTAGCTATCTCGCGCTAATGATAAAGCACATCAACCCTACATTTGCTCTCCAAGACACTACTCCCGTACGCATCAGCCCCGATAAAATTTTCAATACACAAACCGAAATCACAGCCGTAGGCGGAATGCGCCCCAGCTGCCTTAATGCAATCGAAGGGTTGCTTACCACATGGTTTGGCGCACCAGCCGAGCGCAACGAAAATACCTGCGACGGCGAATTACATGGGCTGCACCTGAAATACAGTAATGGTATCGTCATCAACTACATGCTCCACCGGGATAATGGCATAAGCATAACCCTACCTAAAACCACAGCAAACACGCTGGCTGAACATGTATCACGCACGCAAACCGAATTAAGCGACAAAAAATCACAATCCCCTATTGCGATATAGCATCCAATTTGCTACTAGCCTCTCACGCTTCGTGATGCGATCGTGGCGAAATTGGTAGACGCACTACCTTGAGGTGGTAACGGGGCAACCCATGGAAGTTCGAGTCTTCTCGATCGCACCATCCTAAGACGCAGGCCAGCCTGCATCTTTGGATGGTTTTCACGAAGCGTAATCGTACTTCACCCAAACTAACCCAACACGGTTCATCTATAAACACACGCCGCGCGCGGCACACAGCACATCGCTAAAAGGAAGGGCCGTATGGAAAACGATAAACACGACCATTCCTTAGATGATTTCCTGCCCGAACATGGGCTGATGGATGATGAAACCGGCCTCACCCTACACCCCGAATTTATCGAAGAAGTCATTACCGCCATCGAGGCCGAAGATGCAACCGAGCTTCGCCGCTTGGTCGAACCGCTGCACGCCGCCGATCAGGCCGAATTACTCGACCGCCTCAACCACGATCAGCGGGTCGAACTCACCGCAGCCCTGCGCGCCAGCTTCGATTCCGAAGTATTGCCCGAACTCTCCACTGAAGCCGCCATCGACGTGATGGAAGCGCTCGGTGCCGAAGCCTCCGCCGTGGCCCTCGCCGAACTCGATACCGATGATGCCGTCCACATCATCGAAGACCTGAATTTCGAAGACCAGCAAACCATACTCGATGCGATGCCCGAGGATGTGCGCGGCGAGCTGCAAACCTCGCTCAACTTCCCCGAAGACTCCGCAGGCCGCCTCATGCGCCGCACACTCGTCAGCGTGCCCGAACATTGGACGGTCGGCAACACCATCGATTTCCTGCGCGACAGCGCCGAACTGCCCGAGAATTTCTACGTCATCTACATCGTCGATGAATACGATATGCCCCTTGGCCGTCTGCTGCTTGGCACCATGCTGCACCACCGCCGCGAAGTGACCATCAAATCCATCATGAACACCGAAATTTATGCCGTGTCGTCCCATACCGACCAAGAAGAAGTCGCCTTCCTCTTTCGCAAATACGCGCTGGTCGAAACCCCCGTTATCAACGATCACGGCATTTTAATCGGCACCATCACCGTCGATGACGTGGTCGATGTAATCCAAGAAGAAGAAGACGAAGATTACCTCCGCGCAGGCGGTGTGAGCGGCGGCGACATCAAATCGCGCCTGCTATCCACACTCAAATCACGCTTTCGCTGGCTATTCATCAACCTCCTCACCGCCATCGCTGCCTCCATGGTCATTAGCGTGTTCGAAGGTTCCATCGAACAAATCGTAGCACTTGCCGTGCTCATGCCCATCGTCGCCTCTATGGGCGGCAATGCTGGTACGCAGTCCGTCACCGTTGCCGTGCGCGCCATCGCCACACGCTACCTCACCGAAACCAATGGCCGCAGCTTTATCCTCAAAGAAACCCTCATCGGCTTCATCAACGGCCTCATGCTAGGCGCGGTCATGGGAGCCAGCGCAGGCCTCTGGTTCGCCGATATGTGGCTTGGGTTTGTGATGTTCTTGGCTGCCGTCACCACCCTCACCATGGCAGGCTTATGGGGTGCCCTCATCCCCATCCTCATCCTCCGCTTCAAAGGCGACCCCGCTATCTCCTCCAGCATCTTCCTCACCACGATTACAGATTGCGTA
>JAIXZB010000191.1 GCA_027489915.1 Rickettsiales bacterium
AGCAAGGCTCCCATGCCCTGGGCCGCGCCGCTCACAGAACCAGTTGAAGGGGTTGAAACGGTGCTCAGTGTTTTTGCCAAGCGCACGAGGTTGATGAACTCAGCGCGGTAACCGTATTCATCAGTGCCTTTTGAAGCATTTGCCATGCTAATCACATCATCGAAATTGAAGCTAGCTACGTATGACTCGCCCCTGAGAAGCTGCCCAAAGGCTGCAACAGAGGTAGCAAAACGGGTATCTTCGGGGGCTTTAGAGATATCACCCAGAGCATCCGATACTTTTACGGGATAGGTGAGTAATTTGCTCACCTTACCTTCTGGAAGTTTATAGCGGATTTTGACGAAGGCGTACTCACCAGAATCTGCCTTTGTTTCTGAAGATTCTCTATCCTGATAACGCAAATCATCGACAAGTTCGGAATTGCTTCCCTTAGGCGTGATTTCGTAAAGCGCTGTTACCGTGTGCCCTGCACCAATATCGCCCGCATCGACCTTATCGTTGTTAAAGTCTTCACGGTTCAAAATACGTGTCTCATAGCCAATTAAACGGTATTCAGATACAGTGGCAGGATTGAACTCGACCTGAATTTTTACGTCTTTGGCAATGGGGAAAAGCGTGGATGCAGCTTCATCGACAAGTACTTTGCGTGCTTCGCTTAAATTATCGATGTAAGACGCATTGCCGTTTCCGTTTTGCGCAAGTACCTGCATCATTGCATCGTTATAGTTGCCACGACCAAACCCAAGGACTGAGAGGAAAATTCCCGTTTCACGCTTCTTCTCGACAAAACGCTTGAGCTCTTCTGGATCGGTGATGCCAACGTTAAAATCGCCATCTGTTGCCAGAATTACGCGGTTCACACCTTCTTTATCAAAATGCTGCTCGGCGAGTTGATATGCCTCACGAATACCTTCTGCACCAGCGGTAGAACCACCCGCTGCAAGGTTATCAAGCACAGCTATAATTTTGGCCTTATCTTTTGCAGCCGTTGGCTCGAGCGCCACCCCTGCACTGCCTGCATAGGTAACAATCGCAATGGTATCATCGGGATTCATGGTCTCAAGCAGCAATTTGAGCGATTTTTGCACCAGCGGAAGTTTATTTCCTTCATACATTGACCCTGAAGTATCGAGCAGGAAAACAAGGTTGGAATGCGGCTTCTGTTTTTGCGCTATCTCAAACCCTTTGATCCCCACATGAAGTATCTTCGTGCCTTTATTCCATGGACTGTCAAACACTGCCGTGCTGGCCTTGAAAGGCTCGCTTTTGCTGCTTGGTACTTCGTAAGAATACGGAAAATAATTGACGAGCTCTTCAACACGCACCGCATCTTTATCTGGCATAACATTATTATTGAGCGATGACCTTACGTATGAATAGGATGCCGTATCTACATCGACTGAAAAAGTTGAAACGGGCTCTTGTTTGGTCAGTTTAAGGCTGTTGGAGTCTTTATTTTTGAATTTATCGTGATTCTCAGGCAGCACAGCAATTGATGCATCTGACTCACCTTCTCTTATCATAAGCGTTGTTGTTGGAGGCGCTGCCATCATAGCCTGCGGTGCGCTAGCTCCAGCCAATTGACTATTGAGATCAAGCATCACCCGAGCATCAGCTTTTGCATAATTTTGCGCAGCACCATCTGATAATCCCTCTACTGAGGATTTTTTTCTCTCCAAAGATTCTTGCTTCAAAGCAGGCGCTGGGGCTGGTGCAGCTTGTGGAGCGATAACTTGTGGAGCGATAATACTAGTAGTCACCTCTTCTTGAACGCCCCTGCGCGCACCCAAATCAAAAAGCGACGATGTATTCATCAAGGTAAACCCAACGGCACCTAAACACAAGGTTCCTGCGATTGCATATGATGTTTTCATAAATGACTCTCCTCTAAACGTTTCAAATACAGACTGTGCTGTATATGTAAGACGAGTCATGAGAGAGATTCCTTGGCAACGTGATGCATATTTTTTATCAAACACACCCATTGCCATTGATATTGCTTCATTTTTTGCTTTTTCATCGGGAGAAATAGCCGGTGTCTTCCTTAGCAATTCTGCGATGTCATCATGCTTTTCAGTCATTGTAATCATCCATTGCTGATTTTAAGTGTTTGCGCACCTCATGCATGCGCCACGAAACCGTTGATTCTTTGCACCCTAAAATGTCCGCAGCTTCTGCATGGCTGCATTCTTCGGTAAGCACTAAAAGCGCTGTTTCTTTAAGACTTTCTTCTAGATGCACGATATTTCTGTAAAGCCACGCTATTTTACGTGCCGAATCATTCTGTTCGGCAATACCAAGGGATTCAAGCTCAATAAACCCTTCCTCGCTGCGCGCTACGGAGGCACGGTGCTTAAACATGTCGCGGCACGCATTGACGATAATGCGGTAAAGCCAAGTGCTAAAACTACTTTTTCCCTTAAAGCTACCGAGTTTATGCGCTAATCCTATACAAATTTCCTGCGCAACATCCTCAGCATCCTGACGATGGCCCGTGTAGCGGTATGCAACCCTGAACATCATATCGTAATAACGCTCTATCAATAGCTGGAATGCCGCGCGATCACCCTTGCACGCGCGCTCAACCAATATGTTATCATCCTGCTTCATGCACTCTATATAGATAGACGATTACCAAGGATGATTCCTTGGATAGAACAGCACTTAATTGTATTTATGTGGAATCAGCAACCTTAATTAACCAACGCGAGCATGGGTTGTTGGCTGAGGTGCAGCGGATAACATCTGCTCGTGGGCAATATGCTGTATTTTTGAACTGGGCTTCACTCTGCTAAGCCATGGGTTGCGCGATAACCCCGCAATATTTTCACGTATATTAAATTCAACGGTAGCGGCTTTTCCTCCCAAAACATCAGGCGATGCAAGATAACCAGAAAGTTGATGTATCAACGCTTCACGCTTCGCTTCTGGCTGCTTCAGGATAGTTTCTGCAACTGCAGCAATAACAGTTTCATCAATACTCTTGTCAGGCTTAACACCTATTCCGTGCCCCTTAGATGAAATTGCCATGAGAATTTCGGACACAATATTTGCAGCAACGAAAATACCACGTCCTACAACGGTTTGCTTAACTTCTGCATTACCTGCGTTATATTTCTGATAAGTTCCATACCCGTGGAATAACGTTGCCACCATAAAACCAGCACCTGTTGCACGCAGTGGTTTTTCCTGAATCCAGTCAAATACAGCACCTATGCCTGAACGCTTTTCCTGGTCTTCATCTGGTTTCTTTTCCTTAATAGCAAGGCCTGCTATTGCAGATGCAGCAGTAATAGCCCCCAGACCAATATCCCAAATTTCTGCATTTCTTTCTTTAACGGCCGCATGTAACTCTGATCCTTGCAAATGAGAAATTGGCCGCGTAGCCCTATAAAAGGCTGCAGCAGATAGTATACCACCTACCCCCACATAAATACTATTCAGTGCCTCTGATGGGTACTTTGCAAGCAATCGATCAATCTTACCCCACGTGCTTACCTGTGGTGACTTAGGAAGTTTTTTGATACTGTCATCATCATTAATGGATACGCCTTCTTTCATAAGATAATTTTGAATTTTTTTAGTCGCATCCTGAATCGTATTTTTAGATTGATCCCGGCTACCGTAAAAAGTCAAAACACTACTGCCTGCGGCGTAACCAAGGCCTGCAAGTATATTGAGCTGATTAAAAAAATCATTACTTGGATTTTTAAGCTTCTGTTCGTTTTTATACTGCTTATATGCATACGTCATGTAAGCAACATCACCTATGTTATAGGATATACCTGCTGCCTTCAAAGTTAAGTGCTTCAGCTTGTCACCAGCTGAACTGACATCCGATTCATGCTGAGTAACACTCGGTTTTCCATATACCCAGCCGTTATCGGCGAAAAGTTTTTCAGCCTCTTGGGCAGATTTGAAACCTCGCACCTCTAAACACGGCTTACCTTCGTAATGTATTGCAACCGTCTTTAGTCCCCTAATATCAAGAGCCGTATGAATCTGCCTGAGCAGTTCAGCAGAAGCACTTGCATCTGCGTGCACGTAAGCACGCAAGCCGCCATTCTCGTTGGCGAGAATGCTTACCTCGTCGATAATGGAACCAGACTGATAACGGTAAATAGGCATGCTTTACTGACTTAAATAGTGTTACTCACCATGCAGATTAGCAATCTAATGCGTCAATTTGATGTCATTTTTGCATTATTTTCATAATAAAACCTAGGGTTAGCATTTCTGTATTGCGCTGCAATATGCAATTTTCTTGGCATATCTCTAGGTATCAGTATGGTTGCGGCTCTTCAAAAAACGCATAGGGGACATGCATGACACAAAAAGTGAATAAAAAAGTAGTCATATCGGGGATGCTTGGTAATGGTCTGGAATGGTATGATTATGCACTTTATGGCATTTTAGCGCCTGTGTTCTCCAACCTCTTCTTTCCCTCTGAAGATGCAACGATGAGCCTTATTGCAACGTATCTCACATTTGCAGTTGGCTTTATATTCCGCCCCCTTGGTGCAGTAATTTTTGGTCGCTTGGGCGATAAGTATGGCCGTAAAAAGGCATTAGTAACCTCTATGATTATGATGGCTGTGGCTACAGGTTGCCTTGGGTTATTGCCAACCTACGAAATGATTGGCTGGGCCGCTCCTGTAATGCTGATTTTAATTCG
>JAIXZB010000215.1 GCA_027489915.1 Rickettsiales bacterium
CCAGATCATCAGCGTTTTTAATGCCAAGATGATTGATGGTTTCGCGAATTCGTTCTGGGCGGCCCACCAGAATGGGTTTGCCGTAGCCATTATCGCGCCAATGCACGGCAGCACGGATAATTTTTTCTTCTTCGCCTTCTGCAAAGATAACGCGCTGTGGGTTTGCGCGTACCACATCGAAGAGGTTTGCCATTGAGTTGGAAGAGGGGTCTAAGCGACCTTGAAGAGTACGTTTATAGGCTGAAAAATCCTTAATGGGGCGTCTTGCAACACCACTATCCATTGCTGCTTGCGCTACAGCCACGGGAACGGTGGTAATAAGGCGAGGGTCAAATGGGGTTGGTATAATGTAGTTAATACCGTATTTCATTTCACGTCCTGCATAGGCAGACATTACTTCTTCTGGTACTTCATCGCGCGCAAGCTGTGCAATGGCTTCAGCTGCGGCAATCTTCATTGCTTCGTTAATTTCACTGGCGCGTACATCCAAAGCACCACGGAAAATGTAGGGGAAGCCCATTACGTTATTGACCTGGTTGCTATAGTCCGAGCGTCCTGTCGCAATAATTGCATCTTTGCGTACTTCACGCACTTCTTCAGGCATGATTTCGGGTACAGGGTTCGCCATTGCAAAAATAATAGGTGATTTTGCCATGCTCTTGACCATTTCTTTGGTAACAGCTCCGGCAGAAGATAGGCCAAGGAATACATCTGCACCTTCGAGCGCTTCGCTTAGTGTACGACGCTTGGTTTTTACTGCATGTGCAGATTTCCATTGGTTCATCGCTTCTTGGCGGCCTTCGTAAATCACGCCTGTGCGGTCACACAAAAGAACGTTTTCGTGCTTAACACCCATGCTCTTGATAAGTTCAATACAGGCAATGCCCGCAGAGCCAGCGCCATTTGCAACTACTTTCAGATCTTTAAAATCACGCCCAGTAATATGTGCTGCGTTGATTAACCCTGCAGCGGTGATGATAGCGGTTCCGTGCTGATCATCATGGAACACAGGAATATCGCATAATTCTTTAAGGCGTTGCTCGATGATAAAGCAATCAGGTGCGCCGAAATCTTCTAGATTGATACCGCCAAAGGTTGGCGAAATGAGCTTGATAGCACTTACAATTGCGTCAATATCCGTCGAATCAATTTCGATGTCGATAGAATCTATATCTGCAAAGCGTTTGAATAAAATGGCTTTGCCTTCCATCACAGGCTTGCTTGCAAGGGCGCCAAGGTTGCCAAGCCCAAGTACAGCAGTGCCGTTACTTATTACAGCAACAAGGTTACCTTTTGCTGTGTAGTCATAGGCGGTATTGGGGTCTTCGTGTATTTTAATGCAAGGAACAGCAACGCCTGGTGAATATCCGAGTGCTAAATCGCGTTGTGTAATGAGTGGCTTTGTGGGGAGAATAGAAATTTTACCAGGCTGGCCTTGCGAGTGATAGGCGAGTGCTTCTTCATCGGTAATTTTCATATTTTCACTGGTCATCGTACTGTCCTTGGGCTACGCAAATAGTATTAAACAAAAGCCCGCGCAGCATAATGATTCCTAATCAAAACGAAAGCACGAATTCACGTTGCGATGCAGCAAGTGACGTTGCGAGCGCAACGCCAGCTATGCAGCAGTATCTCTCGCTTAAAAGCGAACATCCCGATGCGCTGCTCTTTTACCGCATGGGTGATTTTTATGAATTATTTTTTGATGATGCGATAAAAGCCTCGTCCATTCTTGATATTGCTCTCACCAAGCGCGGTAAGCATGGAGGGCAGGATATTCCCATGTGCGGTGTTCCCGTGCATGCATCTGAATCCTATCTGAATCGTTTAATTGCCAGCGGCCAGCGCGTCGCAATATGTGAACAGCTTGAAACCCCAGAAGAGGCCAAAAAGAGAGGTTATAAGTCAGTTGTTCAGCGTGGTGTGGTGCGTATCGTCACCTCAGGAACCATTACAGAAGAATCGTTATTGCCTGCGCACAGTTCCAGCTATCTCTCGGCGCTGCACATAAAATCTGGACATGGATCGCTTGGCTGGTTGGATGTTTCCACGGGGGAATTTTCTGTGTGCGATGTTACAGATGTAACGCTACAAGCCGTTTTATCGCGTATCAATCCTCAAGAATTACTGGTGAGTGAATCGCTACACACGATGCTTAAAGCCTATCCCTGGTTTTCTGAATATGAATCGAGAACAACGCTTCGTAGTGATGCTTTGTTTGATAATCGTAAGGGCATAGCGGCATTAACGCAGTATTTTGACGTCATGTTTCATGATGCATTCGGAGAACTATCGCCGCATGATTTAAGTGTTGCGGGTGCGCTTATTGGATATCTCAAGCAAACACAGCTTCAATCTTCTGTTAGGCTAGATGCTCCGCGTAAAGAACAGCCTTCTGATTCTATGCGTATTGATGCCCCAACGCGCCGTAGCTTGGAGCTTACCCGTACGCTTCAGGGGGAACGCAAGGGCAGTTTATTATCCGCTATTGATCGTACCGTAACGGCTGCAGGTGCGCGGCTATTACACACTATGCTTTCAGCGCCATTAGTTAATAAAGACGCCATTATAGAGCGCCAAGACGCAGTAGAGTATTTTGCCTCGCATGCAGGGGTATCAGATTCTCTTCGCAGTCTACTGCGCGAATGTGCGGATATGGAGCGTGCTGTAAATCGACTACTCATTGGCCGTGGTGGCCCTCGCGATATGGTAATGGTTCGTGGCACACTGCGTGCTATCATAGATATTCAGCAGGTACTGCGAGATGCTGCCGAGAAACAACAATTTCCTGCGCTTATGGCGAACTCTGTTAGTTCTCTTGAGGGATTCAGCGAGTTTGAACTTCAGTTGAGTAATGGCTTAATGCAGGAAGTTCCCATGCTTGCCCGTGATGGGGGTTTTATAGCAGATGGCTATCGTGCGGATTTGGATGAATGGCGCCAGTTATCGAAGGAATCTAAGCGCATTCTGATGGTGCTGGAACAGCGCCTAAAGCAGGAAACCGATATTTCATCGCTTAAAATCAAATTCAATAATGTGCTTGGTTATTTTATTGAGATTACGAGTGTTCATGAAAAAAAGGTGCCTAACTCTTTTATCCATCGGCAGACGATGTCGGGTGCCATGCGTTATTCCACGCCAGAGCTCATTGATATTGCGCAGCGCATAGATCAGGCGGCCGATAAAGCTCTTAAGCTCGAGCTTGAGGTATATGAGCAATTGTTATCTCTATTTTCTAAACATTCCATGCGTTTGATTACAGCAGCGCGTGCACTCGCGCTTATCGATGTTTTTCTTGGTTTTGCAGGATTAGCAAAAGAGCAGCAGTATGTTCGGCCTTCTATAATAGATGATAATAGCTTTGTGATAATAGCAGGGCGCCACCCGGTCGTAGAAATGCAACTGCAAAAACAGGCGCAAGATTTCATGGCGAATGACTGTGTGTTTGAAGATGCCGTACATATGTGGCTTATCACTGGCCCCAATATGGCTGGAAAGAGCACATTTTTGCGTCAGAACGCACTCATTGTGATTTTAGCACATATGGGGTGTTTTGTTCCTGCCACTGAAGCCCGTATTGGTTTGGTAGATGCCCTGTTCAGCCGCGTGGGCGCAGCAGATGATTTAGCGCGTGGCCAATCCACCTTCATGGTCGAAATGTTGGAAACAGCTGCCATACTTCATCAGGCTACCAAGAATTCATTCGTTATTCTGGATGAAATAGGACGCGGAACAGCAACATTTGATGGGCTTTCGATTGCATGGGCCGTGGTTGAGCATTTGCATGATGTGACTCAATGCCGTACGCTATTTGCTACACATTATCATGAGATAACAGCGCTATCTGAAACTAAGCGTGGCATAGAATGTTACCACAACCGCGTGCAGGAATATAAAGATACTATCGTTTTCATGCATAATATAGCCAAAGGACAAGCCGATAGATCGTATGGTGTGCACGTAGCAAAACTTGCTGGGTTGCCTGCAAGTGTTACGCAACGTGCAGGGCAATTACTCAAGCAATTTGAAGCGCAGCGTGGTGCGCTAATGACTTCTCAGGCTTCACTTCCTTTATTTGAAAAGGTGGAGCAATCATTGTCACCGCTTGAAGAGGCGCTAAAGGCGTTAAATCCTGATGAATTATCGCCTAAAGAAGCCTTAGATGCGTTATATGCCCTTAAAAATTGTGTTGATTCATAAAAACTTAACATTGGCTGTGTAATGCTACACGTATGCATACACCCCCATATGTGATATCCGTTCAAGATGCTAAAAAGTCAGAGCTGGCTTATAGGGTTAAGCTAGAAACAGGTGCGAGCTACATTTTTTCTCTCAAGCGTAACCGAATTCAGATTGATCCTAAAGAAGGCTGGTATGACATAGTTCCAGAAGAAGCGCGTCTTGAAGTTTTCAATTACATGCTTGCTGCCTACAGAAATCGCTCGCACGTGGAAGGAATTAAAACTGCCGCGATCGGTGTTACTGAACATGGTGAAATTTTTATTGGCTGCAATTCCGAAAATAGAGGTAGTAACAAATATTCCAAAGATTGCGCAGAGCAAAATATGATTCATGCGTTCAGGCATGCGCACAAAGTTGATCAAAATCAGAAGTTGAAATCTGTGTATGTGATGGGTGGGCGTAATGATGGCAAACCGTCCATAATATGCCCGTGCGGAAATTGTACAGATACACTTTTGAGTGAAATGGTTGGAGAGCAGGCATCTGTTATTGTGCTACCTGTAAGAAAGGATGCTAATCTAGTTCGATTAGACAAGGGTTCCGCTAAGTTCTTTGATGTTCCTGATGGGCAGGGTTGGAAGACAACGCTTGGCCAACTAGCGCCACATCAATATGTGCAGCTTGCCAAGGAGGCTAAAATATACGCTGACACTGCATTTGACGAACTTGTAGCCCACATGCCATATTCTCCCAAGCTTGAAGTAATGCCGCATTTGCGAAAGCATATTCATACTGAAGACTCCATAACGGCAAAACCAATTTTAACGCTCAAAGAAATAATGGCTTCGAGAGATAGTGCGGCACTTTCGCGTTATATGCAGAGTCGTATATACGAGGCGTTGTCTAACCGTTTGTTAGTGGATTCAGAATTCGTAAGCGCTGAAACTCTATCTGAAAAGCGCGCTTACATCAAAAAGCACATTACTAGTGTTCAGGTTTCTATTGCTAAGCTTGCCAATGGTGATTTCCACGAGTCCATAGTCGTGGATTCTTCATTTCCAGATGATAGAGCAAGTCCCACCGCTTTGTCGCTCGCTGTATTTCAGAATCAATTATCTTACTCACCTGTAACTGATGTCTGGTCGATGGACTTGCGGCCTAACATGATTGAATCTGGTCGGGTTATTACTCCTAGTAAAGATAGCATTGAACGAGCGTTAAAGCGCGGTGGAAGGCAGCCCAATGTTCAAGTGCATATTATCCCGTTTGTTAAATTGTCATTGAAAAGCAATCAGATGGATGGACTTATTTCCAGCTTCGAGGCATCAGATCTCTATCCAGGATATTTTTTAGGTAGCAAGCAATCTCATCGTGTTGATGATATTGTGCATGAGGGTAGGGCTGGATCCCAAGATGTGAGCAAAGCTATTCCAGTACGTTCTTAGTGTTTTGCGCATAATTTGCTGGTAAAGCGCAAAAAGGCTTGTATAGTACGCCCCTTCATGGAGTAAATCGCGTGAAAACGCTATAGAATTCCGTAGCTTAGAAGGATAAATAACATGGCTGTACCTAAGAGAAAAACATCGCCTTCGCGTCGTGGCATGCGTCGTTCGCACGAAGCGCTTTCAAAAACAAACGTGGTGGAAGATAAAACCACGGGTGAACTGAAGCGTCCTCATCACGTTTCGGCGGATGGCTATTACAATGGCCGTCAGGTGACAAAAACTAAAGTTAATCGCTAAGATTGTGAGTTTAGCGTGGCGCTAAGCACACCTTTGGCGCTGGATGCGATGGGGGGCGATAAAGCTCCCCACAGCGTCGTGCATGGTGCGCGCATAGCGCTCAAATATTTTCCGGATTTACGTTATAAGTTCTTTGGTGATGAGAAAGTCATTGCCCCGCTTGTTGCCAAGTACAAACTCGATTCTATATCAAGTATTGTTCATACTGAATCGGTTATTAAATCCGATGACAAGCCTTCTGTAGCGCTGCGTCAGGGAAAGAACTCCAGTATGCGTCTAGCTATTGATGCTGTGGCATCTGGCACATGTTGCGCCATGGTTTCGGCGGGCAATACTGGCGCGCTTATGGCAACCGCTAAATTTGTTTTCAAAACACTCGCAGGTATTTACCGTCCAGCCATTACGGCCACCATGCCTGCGCGCAATGGTAATGTAGTTTTGCTTGATATGGGAGCGAACATCGATTGTACTTCCGATTATCTGGTTCAATTCGCGATGATGGGCGATGCGTATGCTCGTGCTCTTCTAGGTATTGAGAAGCCTAAAATTGGCCTTTTGAATGTTGGATCAGAAGATATGAAGGGCCATGACGAGGTGAAAGAAGCGCATCGCATCCTTAAATCCGAGCATTCCCCAGTGCACTATTATGGTTTCGTTGAGGGAAATGATATTCTTGATGGCACTGTCGATGTCGTGGTGACGGATGGTTTCACTGGCAATATTGCACTCAAAACTGCTGAAGGTGCATCGCGCCTATTATATTCAGTTCTCAAGGGGGCGATTGAAAAATCGTTTCTAGCTAAAATTGGTTATTTGTTTGCCAAGCCTGCGATAAAAATGGCGATGAAGGCCTATGATCCACGTCGTCACAACGGCGCTATTTTGCTGGGTCTAAACGGAATTGCCGTAAAAAGCCATGGCGGTGCGGATGCAAAAGCGTTCGCCAACGCCATTAAGGTCGCCGCGACGTTAGTTGAGAAAAATGTCAATCAGCGCATCATGGATGAGTTAAGCCGTAGTGGCCTCACAAATGCCGAATCTTTTCCAAGCTCCGCTTCTGATTTTGAACCCCCCGTACTTTTGGAATCCTACGCATAATGACACTCTCTTCTGTTATCACTGGTGTGGGAAGTTATTTGCCTTCCCGCGTTGTTACAAATCAAGATTTATCGGATACACTTGATACCAACGATGCATGGATACGTGAGCGCACAGGCATAGAAAAACGCCATATCGTTGCCGAAGGTGAATGTACTTCGCACATGGCCGTTTACGCTGCACGTGCAGCTTTTTCTGATGTAGTTATTAAAGTGCAAGATACCGTGGGTGTAGTGGTTGCGACTTCTACCCCCGATTTCACCATGCCATCCGTAGCAACTATGGTACAGCACCAGCTTGGCCTGAATGCAGGCCCAGCGCTGGATGTTGAGGCGGCTTGTACTGGGTTTGTATACGCGCTTTCTGTTGCACATGGCTGGCTAGCTTCAGGCATTGCACAGCATGTAATTGTTATAGGCGCAGAATCCATGTCACGCATTGTTGATTGGACAGATCGCGGCACATGCATTTTATTTGGCGATGGAGCGGGAGCCGTCGTTTTAAGTGCGCTTTCTGATACCGAATCACAGGGTAGGGGAATAAAGTCTTTTGCCTTGAAAGCGCAAGGTGAGTTCGGCCCGTTGCTTGGAACATCAGGCGGAATTTCCCAAAGCCAAACGGCTGGTGTTTTGTTTATGCAAGGGCAGGAAGTGTTTCGTCATGGCGTTGAGAAAATGTCATCTGCTACCCTTGAGGCATTAGAGCGTGCATCCATTTCACTCTCCGATGTGGATTGGGTTGTGCCTCATCAGGCCAATGCGCGCATGATTCAATCTATTGCTAAAAAACTATCCATTGATGAAGCGCGCATGGTCGTTGCGGTAACTCAACATGCAAATACTTCGGCGGCTTCTATTCCCCTAGCGTTAGCATTGGCATGGGAGGATGGCCGCATCAAGAAAGGCAATACCGTGGTTATGCCTGCACTGGGTGCAGGGCTTACCTGGGGCTGCTGTGTGGTGGTTTGGTAGCTGTTTTACGCTGCAACCCTCAATAATTGCTGAATAAATAAGATTACGGCGTTTCACTTGGTGCTGGACGTGGGGGATGTTCTTGTATTAAACTACAGGGATAATGTTCATTAAAGCGAGGCTGTTATGACCAAAACACTTACACGTGCAGATTTATCAAATGCTGTTTATCGTGAAATTGGTCTTTCGCTTTCAGAATCCACACAGCTTGTGGATACTGTGATTGATGAAATTTGTGATGCACTTTCGAATGGCGATATGGTGAAGCTTTCTTCGTTTGGCACATTCAAGCTGCGCCGCAAAAAAGAACGTGTAGGTCGTAATCCAAAAACTGGTGTTGAAGTTCCGATTAGTCCACGTACTGTCCTCTCATTTAATGCTTCGAATATTTTAAAACAAAAAGTGAATGACGTAATCGATCAACAAGGCTAAGTTGATTTTACGACGTTACTTTTAATTAAAAAATTTTCGGCAAGAGGTATCAATGGGTTTTCCTGACCTGCTCAGTTTTCCTGTCTCACAGGATGATGATAAGCGCACAAAAATGAACGAAAAATCTCCTAACGCACTCCGTACAATCAGCGAAGCTGCTGATCTGATTGATGTGCCGCAACATGTGTTGCGCTTTTGGGAAACGAAATTTTCTCAAATTAAGCCACTCAAGCGCAATGGTGGTCGCCGTTTTTATCGCCCCGCGGATATTGAAGTGCTACAGCAAATTAAATTTCTGCTCTATCGCCAAGGCTACACCATTAAGGGTGCAAAAAAAGCAATCGACGATCTTGTCCACAACCGTGGAGATAATGTCGCCGATTGGTCGGAGGCATTTCCTCCTGCTAATGTGAATGACAACGTTGCCAATGATATCGTCGTTAGCACAGAAAAACTCGATGCAGATTCTGTGGCTGATAAAGTTGTGAAACTACAAACTTTGCGCAAAGAACTTCTCTCCTTGCGCGAAGAGCTGGCGCCGTTTATAGAACGCTCCGCATAAGGTACGTCGGAGTGTAGCGCAGCCCGGTTAGCGCACTAGTCTGGGGGACTAGGGGTCGTGGGTTCGAATCCCGCCACTCCGACCATCTCATAAAAAAATCCACCCTTTCGGGTGGCTTTTTCGTGGTGAAGTTATGCTATGCAGCTTGCGCTGTTGGAAGGCTCAATAACTGTTGTTGCAGAGACGCTGTGAAGTTTGCATCCAGTTTCATCGCATTAGCGAGGGTAGATAGGAATGCTTGTTCGCGTGCGCACTGGCTGTCGCATACGAGTAATGCGGCGAGGTAAATCTGTGCTGCATCTTCGGGAGATTTCGCTGCAGATGCAATAGATTCAACGCTAGGTGAATTGGCAAGCTCTTGCATTACTAGCACCTTCTCATCTAGTGACAGGCCAGCAGTCTCAAGATTTTGCATAATTTTTTGGGTTTCATTTGCATCCATTACGCCATCTGCTTTTGCAGCGGCGATCATGGAACGCATAACAGCTAAAGGAAGTTCTGAATTTGCTGCTACGGAAGCGGGTGCTTGTTGTGCAGCAGCCATTGATGCCATAGCTCCTGATGCCAGTGCTTTTGCTTGTGAGAACATATCCTGAGCAGATTGTTTGACTGAATCTGCAACATTTGCAGTGCCGCCAGCTTGTTTAGTCTGCTGGTAATTGCCATAGGCTTTATATGCAAGTGTGCCAAGCAGTGCGAGTCCGCCAAGTTTTGCAGCGCCTTCAACAGTGTCGCCTACTTTGCCGCCTAGCAGCGAGCTTGCCACTCCGCCCGTAAGCAGGCCTGCTGCAAAATTTTTGGTTGCCATGCCACCGAGCAATTTGCCCACAAGGCCGTTAGTATCTACTTTTGAAAGAAGGTTGGTAATGTCTTGCATAAATCACTCCTTAGTTATGTAAATACTAGATAGGTAGCGCTCGAAAGAAATCCAGAGAGTAAGATGTAAAAAAGCCCCAGCTTTAGCTGAGGCTTTTTGCTTATTTAAGTGGCTCTCGCCAGTTGTCTTTATAGGTGGCAAGCATCAGGAATGATGCGATACCAGATATGATGATAATATACATAATCGAGGTTCTGTCCCCTGTGAAGCCTATTAAAAGTTCAGAGAATACAGGGGTCATTCCACCAAGGATTGCGCAGAGATTGTACGAAAGAGACATTCCTGTATAGCGTATGCGTGTAGGATATAGCTCTACCAGTAACGCTGGAATAGGCGCAAGGTAACATCCAAGGAAGAATGCTAAGACGAACTGAGCGATGGTGACGCTCATAAACGTGCTTTGCTCCATCATCTGGAATGCAGGATAGACGCAGATAATCATACCCAGAATGGCTCCCATCAGTACCTTCTTGCGACCAATTTTATCGGCAAGCCATGCGGCAGGTAAAATTGGCAAAAACATCGCAACCATGGAAATGGCATTAGCAGTGAGTGCATCTTCTACCGATAAGTGCAGGAACTTTTCGTTATAGTTGATGGTGTAGATCGCTAGGATGTAGAAGGGAACAGTTACAAAGATATACGCGCTGAATCCTTGCAGCATTTTCATAGGGTGCTTGAGGAATGCCTCGCGGACAGGTTTCTCTGATAGAGTTCCAGCTTCTTTTGCTTCTTGGTATGCTGGGCTCTCTTCGCCGTGATGGCGGATATAATAACCCACAAATCCAATGCCGATACCGAAGAAGAATGGTATGCGCCAGCCCCAGCTGGTGAATTGTTCAGTCGACATCATGGCGGCAACTGCGCTTGCAACAATAGATCCAAGTAAGAATCCCAGAACCAAGCTTAGCATCGTAACGCTGCCTACCGTCGCGCGGCGGTTATTGGGAGCATGTTCAACGACATAAGACATAGAGCCGCTGAAGGCTCCTCCCAGAGAGATGCCTTGA
>JAIXZB010000046.1 GCA_027489915.1 Rickettsiales bacterium
ATAAAACGCACTCATGCCGTTACCTGCTGCCACGCAATAGGAAATGGGGCAATATCAGATCCAGCTTCGCCACCCACATGCAGCGTAAGTCCATTGCCATACGTCCAGCTGAACCCATGCAGCGTTTCGCGTTTGCCGTGGGCATCAGGCTTTGTGCATAAAAACATATTCAACATGTAATCACCTGCACGAAGTATCGTTTCTGGCAGCGATATCGTGACGTTGTAGTGTCCTTTAATGTCGCCTACAGGCTCGAATTCTGAAATCGTGATGATTTCCCAGCCCACACCTAAAATCAGGTATTCGATAGAAATGGCAAGTTGTGCTGCAATATCTTCATGTAGTACCACTTCGCATGTCAAATCTATAGGCTTTCCCGACGTTGCATTGTACTGCGCCGCAGGAATAATTTCAGCCCGCGTTGCTGTTGGCGCAGGGATTTTAAGGTATGCTGCCACCACTGCGTCAGCTCTGCCCTGTTGCACCACTTCACCGCGCTCAAGCACATACGCACTGCGGCATAGCTTAATCACCGCCGACCAGTCATGCGTCACCAGTACTCCCGATGCGCCATGCGCAAGCAATCCACGCATACGCGCCCAAGATTTCACCAGAAAATGTTCATCTCCGACTGAAAGGATTTCATCGACCAGGTAAATATCGCGCTTCACTGCAGTTGCTGCAGCGAAATATAAACGCGCCGTCATTCCTGCGGAGTACGTTTGCACCTTCTGGTCATAATAGATTCCAAGCTCAGAGAAATCATGGATTTCATCAATCAGCGTCGCCTGTTTTGCGTGGGGCACCCCATTCAATGTCAAATATCGCGCTGCATAGTCTCTTCCCGTCAGGTGATTATTTCCGAAACCCCCGAGTTCGAATAATCCAGCAATATCCCCATCCACTTTAATGCTGCCGCTATCGGCAGAATACACACCCGATAACGTGCGCAGTAATGTACTTTTCCCAGCACCATTGCGCCCCAATACCCCCACCATTTCGCCGCGCGGCACGTGTATGCTTACATCGCGCAATGCCTCAAAACTTGCATGTTTTTTGGTGCGCCCCAGCCACACTGCAAATAACGATCCCGCAGCCAAAGGGAATCGCTTCCAGATATGCGAGGCAGAAATAGTATTGTTAGGTTGCGTCATGTGCGTTTAGCGTGTGCGTGAATAGTATGTTTTGTGGCCTCTAAGCCTTCATGCATAAGCATATCAATAATCGATAGGCCTGCCACAAAATCTTGTGTGCTTTGCTGTGTGTAGGCAGTTGGAACAAAATTCTGATACACAAGTACAATCCCAGCAGCACTAAATTCTGCATCCATCTGATACCCTTCGGCACCGCCTCCGCACATATAGGAGGTGCCGCCTACTGCCTTTGTAAGCGCAATAAGGCGCGTGGTTGCTGTGTCTTTAACACCTAGCTCAGAACTCAGCACCAAACGTGTTTTCGTAAGCTCAAATACGGCACATAATGCGCGAATCGCATGGGTGTTATAAGCAGCAATCGAGGGTGCTTCATGCATAATCAGCGGCGTTAAGATTTCCATGGTTTCATCAAAAAACCGCGCTTTATGATACGCGCCTTGTAACTGCCCCACAACGCGTGCACGCCAATCTATGGCTTGTGCAAATTGCATGTCATTGATGTTGCGCAGACCCGAATAGCTACGATCTATCGCAGCACTCATCCAACGCTTTTTACCTTCGTGCAGAATATACACACGGTTCGTCCAGGAACCCCCCGTTTTAGGAAACTGTACATCATCAAGCAGAATAAACGTATCGGCGTGACGTATTTTATCGAAATACCCCGCCCATGGAAAAAAGTTGGGTTGATGAATAGCAACGCAATGTTCAGGCATAGTCATGATTCAACTGTTTATCACCTTGCAACAGCTTTGTATAAATTTCATCAAAGCGCTTCGCCGCATTATCCGATGCATGCCATTTTTCTGCAAATATACGGGATTTGCGGCCAATCTCGCGGCGCTTCTCGGGGTGTGCAATCAAATCACGCAGCACCGCTTCCACGGTGTCTGGGTTTGCGCTGATAATCGGCAATTCTTCTGCATATTCAGGAATTTCGCGGCGCAAACTTTCCAGCCACTCAGGGCGAATATAACATATCACTGGTTTACCCAGCATCATGGCTTCACGTGCATTTGCACCAAACCAGCCGAAGGTAAGCATTTCGCAGAATATATCCATCTGCGCCTGCATAAACCGCACCTCGCGGTTGGGAACATCCACAGGCTCGTACATCTCTATTTTTATGCCCTCTGCTTTAAGTTTCTCTATCAGAGGCACATAGATGTGTGATGATTTTATGTTCACTCCATCATCGCTGGTACGCAATTTTTTATTTCCGACGGCGTGGTACACCCACACTGTTCCCTCAGGCACATCTGGCAGCCTGAATGCTTCAGGAATTTCAAGATCCGGATGCCATAATTGCTTATCAAGGCAATAAAACTCAGGCGACTCATGCACAGTGGGTGCGGTGTTATAATCGGTGCGGTTACCACCAAGCAAGCACTGGTAATCTGCCATTTCATTACGAAATTTGCCCCATGCAAGGTTTGCCGTATCGCTACATATTTCTGGCCTGTGTTGCCATGGGCAAATACTACATACAGAGGTATCACAAAAATAAAAAAAACTGGTTTGCGATACACCATCCATACAGCCACTATTGCTATACACTATCGCTTTACCCAGCTTCTTGAGTAACGTTATCTCGTCATGTTTCTCATAATGCTGGCTAATCAAATTTTGTAGAGCAAAGCCAAAACACATACCGTTCGCATTGCTGAAATGGAACACATCATATCGATACAACGCACCTAAATAGAAACGAAAATCGCGCAGCACATCGTATGGCTGGGAATCATTGGTAAAGTGAACATCTTCTCCATGATAGAATAACTGCGATTGTTCATTCAAATCCCAATTCAACACATCCGCCCGCCAGTGTAATTTACGCAGCTCGCGCGAGAGATACCATGCATTGTAATAGGCCTGCCCCGCATAGAGCACGCGTTTTGCTTTTATTTCCATAAAGAACGGACGCAGGGTTTCGTAATTGTTACGCAGAAATGCATATTCGGCCAGCAATTCATCCAATTTCTCATTGCCATACGAAGAAGTGACGCCTGCTCTATTTCTAATAGCAGAGCGAAACTTACGAGCTAATGCATCCGCTTCTTCTAGGGAATCAACCGCCCTAGTTTTTTCTTTCCGCAGCAGAATCCAATTCATTTGCCGCTTCAGCTTCTGTCGCCATACAAAATCCTTGTACGCGGTATATATGCCCAAAGACATGCCGTTTTTTCCTGATTCTAGCGTTCAACAGACATCTCTAGCATAGGGAGAGGTAAAATCCAGTGTCTAAGACTGTTTAATACCCACATCTGATCCTTAGTTGGGCTATCTCTTCCAAGGATAGCATGTGAGGATAATGGGTACGGCCATTGGAAGTTTCAATATATGCCCCCACCAGAGGTGATATCTGCGCCCGTATAAGATTAAAAATGGTTCTATCATCCATAGTTGCAAAATCGATTAAAAAGCTCTCAGGGCTAATGCGCTTGTTGTGAACGGCAAGAGTATTATCTTGTGGCGCGCGGCTCCAATTACCCTGAATCAGGGTTTCGATATTCGCATCAAGCAATCCCTCTGCTGCAACAGAAAGCTTCTGTGATAGTGTAACCCAGCTATCATCATCATGAATTGTGATAGATTCTTGAGCGATAATATCTCCAGTATCGAATGCTGCATCCATGACATGTAACGTCACTCCGGTACAATCATCACCATGAATAAGTGACCACTGAATTGGATTCGGCCCACGATGACGTGGCAAAAGGGCTGCGTGCATATTAAAGGCATTACCCTTCACCATATCAAGCATCTCTTTGCGAACCAGCATCGCATATGAGTGACACAGTATACTATCTGGCCTTAAATCCTTAAGCGATGCAATAAATGCAGCGTAAGCATGAGAATCTCTAAATGAAGGTTGCACCAGCAATGGAAGTCCCCTCTGTTCGGCAAATGCTGCAACAGGGGTATACGATGCTGGCCTATTGCTTGCAACCACAATGCCAGCCAATACATGATTTGGTATTCTCGCCAAAAGTTGGGGCAGCCCAAATGCGTCACCCAGCAACAACATTCTTTTAAGTGGCTGCGGCATTATTAGGTGCCTGAATACAGTTTAAGTGAACGCGCAGGGCCATAAGCGCGTTCGGTTGAGAGTATCTGTTTTTGCGCCTGTTCAAAGTTCAGTGCAATCACTTCATCCCAGCAGGCCTGTGTAGTTGCGGCACGGCTCATCCACCACATCGGGTGAATCAGAAGCTGGATATTCGCACCCGATGCAAGCATATCGCCAAGGTCTTTGCCGCGCCAATCGCGGTTGGAGTCGGAGATATATTCAAACCCTTTCACATGCTCAGGGTGATAGGTATTCACCATGCCGTCTATCTCAATTTTAGCATCTATCATTTCCTGCGTTGGCTGGTGAAGCGAAAACGCCGTCACAGGTGCATTCGCAAGTGTGCTAAGGGTGTGTGCCTCAAACCGCAACCATTCTTCCTGCGATTTTTCTTCTCCCTGCGTAAAAGCCGCATCAAAATGCAGGCCGATGTCATGTCCCATCGCCACGATTTCGCGCAACAGATGCGCAGATCTGCGCGAACAAAGGCTATAAACAGGCGACCTAAGCATCACAAAATAAGTGGCCTTCACACCATTATCTGCCTCGATACGCGCCATGCTATGCGCATATTCCATGCTGAAATCAATGTCATGGCGCAAAAGTAGCGAAGGGATTTTTGCATGTAGAGCCGCATTATATCCTATGCACTGATAGCCATGTATTTTGGCTTTATCCAGCAATGCTGCATAGCCTTCAGGTGAGAAAGAAATTGCGGTATTATTTTCCATTGCCAAACCGCCTGCGAATAGACTGAATAAAGCTGTCTGGCGTAGAGCGTACCGTTTTATACGTCACATCCGATATACGCAGCTTACCATTACCTGTGGCCACATCCACATGCCCATCACCAACACGCAGCACTTGCCCTGCTATAGCCACGAATTGTTCGCTGTCTTCAATGAGCTCTGCTTTCCATAAAATACATTTCTCGCCCTCAAATTCTGCATATGCGCCTGCATAAGGCGCACATGATGCATTGATAAGGCGCAGTATATCTATTGCTGGGCGCGACCAATCTACAGCTCCATCTTCGGGGCGGCGCGGGTAACAGCGCAATGCTTCGCACGGGTTAGTGGATTGTAACGCGAGGAAAAATTCTGGATTATCAGCAAGCGCATTCACTGACTGCTCAAATAATACTGGAATGCGCGCATGCATCCAGTGATACACCTGCGTAATGGTGGTATCAAGCCCTAGCTTCATATATTCACGTGCCGTTATGGGGCCGCTATCGAGCTCACCACCAATCATACGGTGAACACATAGGCCAATTTTTTCTTCGCCACGCACAATCGCCCAAGCCTGACAAGCATTACCACGATAGCGCGGCAAATCGCCTCCATGCGCATTGAGAATACCCAGCCTGAAACCATCAATCACATGCTGCGGAATCACCCCTGTGTAATTGTAACTCACCGCAATATCGATGGGCGGAAGATGCGCCAGGCCAGAGAGTGTCTCCCAGCGCTCTTTCATGCTGGGTGCATGTAAAAAAGCTGCGCCTACAGATTCGGCTAGGGCACGAAAATCATCGGCAGTGCGGGTATATTCAGGCGCTTCTTTTGCTGTCACCACCACTGCAATTTCATGCCCAAGCGATTGCAGATGCAGTGCGGTATCGTACAGAATTTCAGAGCGCCCTATGATAGCAATGCGCATGAATGCTCTCCTGCCATGACTGATTCGAGTATATTCCTTACGCCATTCATGCTGGTATTGCGATAAGCCAAAAGCGCATCAGGATGCTGAAAAGTGCCGCGCGCTGATTCATAACGCGCTATGTTTTCAGAGTTCAAAAATATATGAATCGGATGGAAATCATATACACGCACACCAGACGCATCGCGCTTCGGTGGCTGCGGATGGTGATGCAAACGCATCGATACATTATCCTGCCAGCAATGCGGTATACACACCATGTCATCCCATAAACGCCACGGCATTTGAGGCGCTGCTGTTTCTGGAACAAAGAAATTGCTTACATGGGTCAATCCGTGCGCATGGAAACTATCCACCAACCGCTCACTCTGCACCAGCGAATGGCTGCGCACCACACGCGCTTCCGGCACCAGCTTCATTAGCGCGGCAAGCACTGTATCTGAAGATTCAACTGCACCGCCCGCAAGTAATGGATTAAAATTAGGGTGAATACCGAGTGTAAATTTAGGATTTTCGCGTAATCTGGCAAGTAATGGGGTATCGTGGGTTACAAACCATGTTGCGGCACAGCCTGCATTTTCAACAAGGGTAATCGTATCCGCCAGCACCTCATCATGCGCCCAATCCACATCAAAGCTCAGAAAGATTTTACCTTCCCACGTAGCAGGCTGATTGGGGTCGATACGCAAAATGCTATCAAACATTATTTTTCTCCAGAACCTGTTCTGATTCTTCGCACATGCTCGCAATACCATCCTTAAAAGAAATCTGCGGCGCTGACAAGTCGCGGCGCATTTGCTCAGTATCTGCCACCATGCATGGAGACTCGCCGCTAGTTTGCGTGAATACAGGTGCGGTGCCAAGCACTTCGCCTATGCTCGCGCCGATTGCGCGCATACTCAGGCGCTCAGGGCCTGCTATATTATAGGTTCTAGATGTCGATAGGTTAAGGGTAGCAGCAAGTGCCAACGCTGCATCCTTTGCATGAATGGGATTACACTCCATGCCATGTTCGCCTTGAAGCGTAATAGGCACGCCATTTTTCACACAATGCATAAGCCGCGGAATCAGCATTTTGGCTGTCTGCCCTGCCCCATACATAAAAAACGGGCGGAGTGTTATGCAGTGGAAATCATTGCGATATGCTGAAAGCATGTGCTCGCTTTGGTATTTGGTTTGGAAATAATAAGACAGCGGCCCTTCTGCGATATGTGTGGGCGATACCTCTGTTAGCGGATTCGACGAAGGCGCATACAACCCGCCCGTCGATGCCAGTACAAAACGGCTCGCCCCAGCGCGCACAGCATACTTAAGCAACAATGCTGTAGAGTCGGCATTCACGGCTTTTATTTCAGCCGCCATTTCGGGATATTCCCGCATAAAAGGCGATTGTGCCAAATGAAACACGGCATCTATCGTGCTTGGTAATGCGGATGCATCCCACCCAGCCGTGAAATCACACAGATGATAATGCACATTCTTCACAGGGTGTTTCGGTAATGCGCGCACAAGTGCATGTATTTCATACGTTGTGTGCATGAGAGCGATAGCATGTGTGCCAAGCAATCCACTCGCGCCACTGATAAGGATACTCGCCATGCTCTACGCACCATACGAGGCGAGGAACGCCTCAAGATTCAGCAACGACCAGATAAATAAGCGGCGATTCTCGCGCCCCTGAAGGTGGTCCTCCACCAGCCCCTGCACCGATTTTCTATCTAAGAATGCATAGATTTTTGCATCCGCACTGAATAGCTGCGCGCGTACAAAATCCATACTCTCGCCTTTGAACCAGCTTGCATCCGGTGCGCTGAAGCCCTGCTTGATTGCACCCGTAATTTCAGCAGGCACATAGCGGCTCATTACATCACGCAGTATCTGTTTTCCATCATTGGTTTTTTTGAAATAGCGGCCTTTTTTATCCATCGCATCGTTCTCGTTAATGCGGGTGCTTTCGCTTAAGTTATTGAGCTTGTATTTCACTGGGCAGCGCATCGCAAAATCGACCAGATCGTTATCGAGAAACGGAACGCGCGATTCCAGCCCCTGTGCCATACTCAGCTTGTCTTCTACCACCAGAAGACCATGCAAAAAAGTTTTGGCTTCAAAATACAGTGAATGGTTGATGAAGTCCTCTGGGCGCTCGAGTGTATTCTCGTGGTTATCAAACACATCACGGAAAATATCACGGGTCGATACATGCGACACATCGCCCCATACAGGCGCAAATATGCGTTTAAGGTCAGACTCCGGCAATAAGCGCTGCCAGAATGCATAGTAATTATCGATGTAATGTTCAAATCCCGTGCTCTGCGCTGCGCGGTAGTAGCGCCAAGGATAGCCCCCAAAAAGCTCATCTCCTCCGCTTCCCGATAACACCACTTTTACAAATTTACGCGCCAGTTTTGCGGCATAAAAATTGGGATAGCTCTGGCCCACACGGGGCTCTTCCAGATGCCACGCAAGCGCTGGAAGTGCGCGCTCCATATCACCTGCTTTCAGCACCCTCTCATAATGCTCGGTTTTGAACAGAGCCGACATCGCTTCGGCTTTTACACGTTCATCAAAAGCAAGTTCAATGCCCGAGGCAGAGCTTAGATCGAAACCACAGGTGAAGGTCTTAAGGTTGGGCAGCGCACGCGCAGCAATCGCAGTAATGGAGCCAGAATCCATTCCACCACTCAAGTAACTGCCGATTTCCACATCCGACACCAGTTGACGCTCCACCGCTTGCTGGAATAAACGCTGCAATTCTTCACGGTATTCTTCTATACTGAGGGGATACTCGGGCTCGCGGAAATGGAAATCCCAATAGCGTGTAATTTTAAAATCCGCAGGCGATGTATGCATATCCAGCAGCGCATAATGCCCTGCAGGAAGCATGGTAATGCCCTTGATTAAGGTGCGATCGGTAAAGATATTCTGAAAGGTGAAATACTCAAACAATGCCTCGCGGTCTACTTCGCGCCCTGCTCCCTCAAGTGCCAGTATCGCTTTATGTTCCGAGGCAAAACTGAACTGCCTTGCATCACAGCGGTAATAAAGCGGCTTAATGCCATAACGGTCCCGCGCGAGAAGCAGGGTTTTGTTGTGCCTATCCCACAATGCAAATGCGAACATACCATTGAATTTCTCAATTGCTGTGACACCCCACTGCGCATACGCGGCAATCAGCACCTCTGCATCGCTGGTTGAGCGAAATGAATGTCCAAGCGCCTGCAAATCCTTACGCAACTCGCGGAAGTTATAGATTTCACCGTTGTAGCTCAGCACATAGCGCTCATCTGGGCTATGCATGGGTTGGGCTGCAGCATCACTCAAATCGATAATCGATAGTCGGCGGTGGCCTATGCCTAATGGCCCTTCCACCCACTGGCCTTCGCCGTCAGGGCCGCGATGGGCAATCGCATCTGTCATTGCGCGCACTTCTTCTATGCGCGCATTCTGTGCATCGTAATATAAAATGCCAGCTATGCCGCACATATCAGGATTTTCTCACTTTTATGTAAGCACCATGGCGGTGTGCATCGCCTTTGTAATCATAGCGCAGGGTGCGCTCGATGGTAAAACCTGCTTCTTCCAATCCACCGAATATTTCATATTCACGGAAATGGTGAAAATGTACCGCATCTGCCAGCAAATCTGCACGCTCGGTCCACATCAATGTGGACAGATAAATTGCTCCACCCGATTTCAGCACGCGGTAGGCTTCATCAATTCCGCGCCGCCAATCGAGCAAATGGTCTAAGCTTGTATTGAATAGCACACCATCAAGCGTATCATTTGCAAAGGGTATATATTCACCCACACCAATCAAGCGAAACGGCGCCTGATGCGCACAAAAAGGATCCAGCCCTACATAGCGTGCGGCTTCGGGAAGCAAGCTTGCGCCAATGCTAGGGTCATCGCAGCCGACGTCTAGCACAAGGCCCTGAGCATCCTCGCAGAATGCATGCATACGGTATAGATGGCGCTCGTAATGCACGTTGGTCGAGGCTGCATTGGTTTCGCCGTATTGTTTGAGTGATGAGAGTAAAAAATACTGCATGAAGGCATCGTAACCATAAGCAGGTGGTACCGTTAGTCTGTGCGTAAAATACGCATGCAGCCTTTCGGGTATCAACATCACCACATCCCCATGGATGGGATAGTGATGGGTGCCATCGCTTAACGCCTGCGACTGCATTGTAAGCGGCTTGTCAGAATCAGGAGACGTGAGTAGGGGTAAAATCTCTTCAAGGCTCGCAGCCTGCGCATGCGGCTTTCCAGCAAGATATTCCGCGCTGATTGCAGTTGTATCCAGTTGTAGTGCAGGACGGGATGTCATCAGGCAGCCAGCCCCACTGCCCTGCGGCGTGTTGCCACTTCCGCCTTATGCGAATTACGCCATGCAATAAGGCGTTTTAGCCCCTCTTCCAAACAAATATCGGCGGTGAAATTGATTTCTGCTGATGCGCGTTTGGCACAGCCAATGCGGTTGCGCACCAATGTCGCCTGTGAACGCGGTGCATACTGAATTTGCTTATCGCTTCCCGTTAACACCAGCAGCATCTCTGCCAGTTCTTTAAGCGAGGTGCGCTTGCCCGTACCAACATTATAAAAACGGTCATTCGCCTCTGCCTTCATCGCGCAGATGTTGGCTTTGGCGCAATCTTCCACCGCCACGAAATCGAAGGCTTCTGAACCATCGCCCAGAATCGTTGGGCTTGCACCGCTATCAATCGCATCAAGCATTTTCATGATAACCGCAATGTACGCACCGTGATAATCCTGACGTGGGCCATACACATTCATGTAGCGCAGCCCCACATAATTCAAACCATAGCGATGATGAAATGCGCGCAGCATCGCTTCACCGCAAATTTTGGTCGCACCGTAGAAATTTTTATTATTGAAAGGATGCTCTTCATCCATCGGCTCACTCACTGCATCGCCATATACCGAGGCAGAGGAAGAATACACAAGCCGTTTGATAGCGTTGGCTGCACAGGCTTCCATTACATTGAACGTGCCACGTACATTCACCTCAAAGGCGCTGCGGGGGTACTCATGGCATTGCAGCAGCCAGAGTGCGGCGAAGTGGAATACGCCATCCGCACCCCCAAGGGCAGAAGCAAGAATATCGGTTTGCAAAATATCACCGCCCGCTTCATAGATTTTCACCCGAGGATCGCGCAGTGCGTTTGCAAGATTTTCGGCACTACCGCGCACAAAATTATCATACACCACCACTTCAGCCACGTCTTGTGTAAGCAGCTGATCTACCGTGTGCGAACCAATTAGCCCTGCTCCACCAATCACCACCAATTTTTTTCCACGAATATCCATAAACTTCACCTATGTGTAATAGCTCCAGAGCGTTTACAATGAATACGCAGTATTTACCACTAATTTCAGCAGATTACCCAAATCGTGACTGCAAGCGCAGCCATGCAATCCAGCAGTTAGGGCCATTTGCGCATTCCTATGGATTGCAGCACTTCGCTCAGGGTTACAAAACATGATTGCACAATAGAAATCTGTGCCCATAAATAGCACAATGAAAACTTCACCTGATACTATGAACGAGGCTTCTTCGCCTGCTAAAAACCTCATGACACCCACAGGGTTCGAGCAGCTCAAGCAGGAGCTGCGCACATTGCTGTATGATGAACGCCCCAAAATCGTGGCTATTGTTTCCTGGGCAGCGGGTAATGGCGACAGGTCAGAAAATGGCGATTATATTTACGGCAAGAAGCGCCTGCGCGAAATTGATTCGCGGGTGCGTTATATCACTAAAAAACTAGAAACAGCAGAGGTGGTCGAGCCAAGCAAACAATCGCACCTGCGGCAGGTGTTTTTTGGTGCCACCGTCACCTACGCCCGCACAGATGATAGCGAGCACACCGTAACGCTGGTCGGGGCCGATGAAGCCGCAATTGAGCAAGGGAAAATAAGCTGGCTCTCGCCTGTAGCAAAAGCGCTTATGAAAGCAGGTGTTGGCGATAGTGTAACGCTGCGCACCCCTGCTGGTATCGAAAAACTGGAAGTCATTTCCATCCGCTATGTCTGCTAAATCAGGCGCTCTACAATCGTCAGGAAATGCTTGCCTTCCTGTTCCCAATTCACGCTTTGACGGGCGCGCATTACATTTTCTTTTATTGTGCTATGTTGCACAGGCTCTAACACATCATGTACCATCTGCGCCAGCGCTTGCGGGTCGGAAGTATCGCCCACACGGCCAATACCGTGCAATCCAACAATGCGTACAATTTCTGGAAGGTTGGTCGCAATAACGGGAAGCCCTGCGGCAATAAACTCGAATAATTTATTGGGTGTGCAATAGCGGTAATTCAGGCAAGTATCGCGGTAGGGAATCACCCCCACATCCGCTTCTTGCGTAAGGGTTAGTAGCGCATGCTGCGGCACGGCATCCAGCATATGCACTCGCGACTCGACACCCAAATGTTCGGATAACGCCGCAAGTGCATTACGCTGCGGGCCCGAGCCTAAAATTACCACATGTATGTGCGGTGCCAAGAACCGTACCATACGCACCAGCACATCGATATTACGTCCGTGCGATAGTCCACCCTGATACAGCACAATCTGGGCGGCATCCGCCAGCCCAAACATGGTATGAAAACGCTTCATGGACGCGGCAAGTGGCGTCGATGTATCTTCTGCATTATACACCACTTCAACCGTTGGAAGGCCATAAATACGCGATAATTCAGAAGCAATAGATGGATTCACGGTCATCACCGCATCTGCTCGTGCAATAAATTGGACTTCAAGCTTTTGCCACATACGCTTTTCGAAGCGGCTGAACTCCTGCTCGCAGAAATACTCATGGCTATCATAGATTACTTTAGCATTGTCGCGCGTCTTGAGGGCACAGGCTACTGGCAGCATGGGCAAATCATGGGCGATGTAGATATCGGCTTTGGGCATCGTCTGCATGGCTTCGTTGTACAGCGCCAAGTATAGCCTTGCAGGATTACAACCATTCATCGCCCAGTACAGGGGCCGCATGAACGGTAGCATCTGCCTAAAGAAACGGGGAAATGACTGCTCCAGCACATTGCGCCAACCAAACACACGCGGCATCGATGCATGCTTTACACCCGCATTTGGCAGCGTTCCAACGCGCGTCACATATGGTGGGTCGTTTTCAGTTGCGCTATACGCTTGCGCATACACTGTAACATCATGGCCAGCGTTTATGAGCGTCTGCGCCTGCAGTAGGGTTCTTCTATCCAGCACACGATCATAGCTTAATATGGTAATGCGTGCCATGCGAATGCTCTATGCAGCCATGCGCTGCGTGAAGCCACTATCGATGAATTCGCGGTGCCACAACTCCATGCAGAGTAATCCCCACACAACGCGGCCAAACTCACTTTCATTACCTATTATCTGCTCGATATTGGCAACGTTATATATACCTCGATTGCGCGCCTTTTGCGAAAGCAGCGTATCATGCACAAAATCCTTGGCGCAGCCTTTGGTCCATTGCGTCATTGGTGTGGGGAATCCCATTTTATCTTTTCTATCGAAAATGGGTTTAGGCACTGTATTACGCACCGATTCTTTAAATATATGCTTCATACGCCCGCCAGCGAATTTGATATTCGGCGGAATGCGCGCCATGAATTCCACAATGCGGTGATCAAGCAACGGCACGCGGCTTTCGATTGATGCGGCCATGCTGGTGCGGTCTTCCACATGCAGCAGTGCTGGAAGCGAGCCTTTTAAATCAAAATACGTCATCTGATTCACCAGCGAATGCAGCCCTTCGCGGTTAAAAATCTTCTGGAACGATGCATAAGGCGAATAGCTGCTACGCGTTACACTATCGTCAAACAAATGTGCCATGCCCTCGCTTCTATCCACCAACCTGAAATAGCGCGAATCGGCGGATTCAAATAAACCCTGCTTCCATAAGGTCTGCATCATGGGTTTGTAGGTTGCAAGCAACGGCAGATTAGGCACGATTGCATCAAGCGTCACCGCATATTTACTATGTGCGTTTTCATAAATCGCACCCGCAATACATTGCTCTAAATATGCCACTAAATAGCGAGCATAGCCAATAAACAGCTCATCGCCGCCTTGGCCACCAAGAGCTACTTTCACATGTTTTGCTGCAAGTTTTGAAACATAATACTGCGGAATCACACCCGGCCCTGCCAGTGGCTCATCCATGTAATACATCAGCTTTGGCAGCGTCTCATGCAAATCATCGCCGGGAATAAAAATCTCGTGATATTCGGCGCCCACATAGGCTGCAACCTGTTTAGCATACGAAGTTTCGTCGTATTGCGGCCCTTCTTTGAATGCGCCTGTGAAGGTGCGCAGTTTTTCACCATGGCGTGCGGCCAGACACACCACTGTACTCGAATCGAGCCCGCCCGAGAGATGCGCACCAAGAGGCACATCCGAGCGCAAATGCATTACGGTTGCATCTTCAATCAGCGCCGCCAGATTATCGACAAACCACGATTCATCGTGCTCTTCATCTATCGTATAATCCACATCCCAGTATTGGCGCGTTTTCATCTCCAGCTGCCTACCATCATGACGCACATGCATGCAGAATCCTGGCTCAAGCTTTTTAATGTGCTTGAACATGGTTTTTTCGCCTAAGCAAAACTGAAACGTAATGTAATCCTGTAGGCCTTCTTGTAATGGCTCAGCAACTACGCTGCCTTCCGCCATAATTGCTTTTATTTCCGAAGCAAATAACAAGCGCTCTCCATCGAAGAAATAGTAGAAAGGCTTAATACCAATGCGGTCGCGAGCGCAAAACAGCGAACGTTTCTGCTTATCCCATATCGCAAAAGCAAACATGCCAAGGAAATGCTCCACGCAAGCATCGCCCCACTCACGGTAGGCATAAAGCAACACCTCCGTATCCGAATAAGAACGAATCGGATGGCCTTTGGCAATCAACTCGCGACGCAGTTCCAGATAGTTATAAACCGCCCCGTTAAATACCACGGTAAGCGCGCCATCTTCAGTCGACATCGGCTGTTTTCCGCGCTCGGGGTCAATAATACTCAGGCGGCGGTGCCCCAACGCGAGTGCCCCATCATCATCGAAATACGCACCGCTATCATCAGGGCCGCGATGCTCAAGCGCAAGCGCCATGCGCGCCAACCTCTCAGCCGCCACATCCCCGCCAGATTGCCATATCCCAACCAAACCACACATACTGCGCATTCCTCACAACGACATCAGAAACATGTTCTTGCACAATGTAGGCACTGCTTCAACCGCAATGTCGCCTACCCCCTCATCTCATGCTACGGCGTAAAACCAGAGGACGAACAACACTCCTTATAGCTTCTGGCATATTACGCCATACCGCACGTGCTGCACTATATATAAGCCCTCTTTTTATTATTTTCTTTAACAAGGTCTTTGTATTGTAACCAACACGAAGATTGTTATGCATGACCTCCGTAGGAGTAGCACAACCAGCATATACTAGCAGTGAGAAAAAAAAAAAAAAAAAGGAATCTGCTTCAATGGATGATGTTATTGCTGCAGTGGAATACAAATGTAATTGAGTCGATTTATGTTCCGCGAGTGCTTCATACATATGAACACTCACTGCCTCCCAGTGGAACGTATTCAAAAAGTATGCATGTGCTTTTTTACCCCATGCAATACGCTGAGCCTTATCTTTTACCATTACATTCACGGCTTCTATCAACGCACTTTGTTTAGCAAAAGATAGTACGATTCCACATTCCGCATGTGTTACAATTTTCTCTACAAACGATGTCTGATTAGCTAGCAAGGGTAATCCTGCTGCCATATATTGCGACATTTTATTTGGACAACAATGGCTATATGCGACTCCCGATGGCGCATAGGGTAAGATTCCTACATCCGCATGAGCCGCACTCTCTACAAGTTCACTCTCACTGACTGCAGGCGGGAAATGGATGCGTTTGCCGAGCAAACCTGTTTGCTTCGCCAACTCTTTCATCTTCGCTTTAAACGGATTATCGGGGCCGCGTAAGAATAATATAGCTTCAGCGTCCGTATGCGGCCATGCGGCAATTAAAAGTTCAATACCTCGACCAACTGCAAATGCCCCTTGAAACAAGAAGTGGCAGGCACTGCCATGATCTTTTTGCGGCAATGCTTCGGGCTTAATATACGCCGAGAGCGGCTCGCAATTAGGAACCGATTCAAAAGGTTTCTCATATTGCTTACTCATCCATTCCGCTAGACCAAATGATACTGTCTGGCAATAATCCACCTGCGATACAAGGCGCCTTTCAAGCCTAATCCAGTATTGCACTTCGTATTCATGCGACCTTAAATCGGATTCTGGCCAGTATTCATGCGCATCATATACAACAGGAATGCCGTATGCTGCTTTTAAAATAAGAGCAGCAAATAATGTATCGAGATCTGTTGCGATTACGGCGTTTATGCCGCGCATATTCAATGCTTCATCCAGTAATGTCTGGGTCGTATCCAGAAGATAATCTAAGTACCACATAAAATCTGAAAGACGCGGATTGGCTATAGCACCGCCAAATATAGTGGAGAAATCTCTGTTGTTTTGTTTCAGAGCATTATCAAGAAACAGCATTTCCTGAACGGCTAACACCCCACACTCACCACATTGCGCTAATGCAAAATACTTGGCTGCACTTGACGACTTCCATTTTCTACGCGGGAGAGCCCTGTAAAGACCTCCTCGCCCAATTGTGTAAGTTATACCTTCCTCTTTCTCAGGCGGTAATATACCAAGCTGGTGCACAATCATGCCTTCGGGTGCACATTGCTCAATCCATCCAAGACGCGGGTCAATTTTAGGCTCGTGCGCTGCTAGCAACAGAACATTTATTTTCGCAGGCTTTGCCATGATTTCTGCCTGCCTGATACAACTCTTTTTTACCAACATATCATTCATCGCTTTATCTAAACGATGTACGAATGTTTCTATCCAATACGCGTCATTCTCTATGATTTCGCGGAAGGCGCATGCCGCCATTTCACTGCGTTTTGTTTCATCTGCAATAAATGCAATGATCTCATCCAGATTACTATAATCGCGAGCTAACGGAAGATAGTGCCTTCCTTCCACTAAAATGCCAGAATAGGTGCCAGGATGCAAAATCTGCACTGTGCCTGCTGCTGCTGCTTCGAAATGGCGGGGCGAAATTTGGTGGTAATGCACATTATCTTCAATATCCGCAAGCTCGCTTAGATATGCTTCAGCGTAGGCGTGATCAGCCCTAAACTCTCCCAGCTTCTTCTCGGCTGTGGCACAGCGCTTATCAAGGTCACCGTCTAAATCAAATACACTTGCACCTGATTCCGAGCCAAGGGTGGCCTTACATGAGCCAAGAAAATCGAACCACGCATCTCCACCAATGCGGTCTTCCCACGCGCTTGAGATATCAAGTTCGAGTCCTGAATCCTTTAGCAGACTCTGCACATCATCCCCTATTTTACGCTTCTCGAATGCAAGCCTGCCAAACGATAGGGGCTGAATAGAACCTCGATACCCAATATCAATGGGGCGCGGTGACGATGAATAGTTTTTTGCCCGTAATGTTGGCGTGACATATCCCGTGAGCATGCGCTCAAATACTATGTCGCCTACCACAGATTGCGGATATACCTTTTCAATGGCTTCAGGCGGCAAACAGGTAAAAATATAATCAAATCCTGTAGCGCCAATATACTCTGCTAATGCTTTAAAACGGAAATTCTCATCTTGTTTCATGAGAATTTTTGCACCCTTAAATTCACGTAGCTTGCGTTTTGTAAAACGGTCTAACGCACGCAAATTGTCAACATTGTACGCAACAGTATTATGTATAATGATTCCATCAAACGCATCAAAATCAAAATCATCATGAAGCGCAAGCGAGTCCATATTCTTGCGATGCTCGCACAAATTCACAACCGTTACAGGAAATTGCGACTCTAATTGAATGAATGCAACCGTTTCAGACACAGTAGAAATGCCCGAGGGCTCGTAAAAGCACAAAAGTAATATGCGCTCTAAACGCTGCGCTATAAAAATATTCCCCTGCAATGGTTTTCTTGGTTTCACGTTATAAATCCAGGTTAATTAGCATTAATTCTTTTGCATAACAAAGCATGCATCTACACCTGCAAGAAAACCAGTAGAGGGATCCACAGGTAAGCCGCGAGCATCTATCTCAAGCGATAACAGAAAATCTCTACTCTCGGGATTAAGCTTCGCGTTCATACAGGCAGTAAAGCGTTGTGGAAAGAGCGAGGCTTCAAATAGTGAAATCCCAACGCCACTGCATTCACTTGCAAAGCCTGCCTGTGCCGCCAAACCATTCCACTCTTCTAGCTTGTAACAATTTGCTATTGGGCACCCTTCACCATCTGTACTGCGCGTAAACGCCTCGCGTAGGCTAGCTTCAGGATATAACCCCTCCATAATACTGCGCTGGTACGCTACGTATAAATGCATCCACAAGCTATTATAATTATACACCATCACACGCGCCGTGCCGCCTGGCTTTAATATACGATTAAACTCCTGCAGAATACCTAATGGATTTGGTGTATGATGCAGCACGCCCGAGCTATGAATATAATCTACTGAGTGGGCCTCAAAGGGTAGCGTAACATCGTTCGGGTCAAGCTGATGCAGCTTTACTTTAATCCCGTGCAACGACAACCGATGCTTGGATTCTGCCAGCGACTTACTTGAAATATCTACACCAATAAGCTCTGAAGGTGTTGAATATGTGCCAAACCCCACGAGGTCATTACCAGGTCCGCAACCATAATCCAATACAACTTTTCCATCTTGCCCATGCACAGGCATCAGTTGAATATAGTCAATGTATTGTGCATTTCGCCAATGGAAATACTCTAGCGATTTTTCTGCGCTTTCAAATTGCGCATGTGACGTAACATTATGCTCCGTCCAGTATTCCTGAGTCTCTGGGTCAGCAAGCGATACGGCTGCACTATTCATTGATAACATCGTCGCTGATGATGGCCGCGAAGACAAAAGCTTGTGTGCCGTTTTGTAGGCTAATCGCTTGAAACGTTGCGTCGATGTGCTGTTCATAGAGCTCTCAAAGTTGGTGGTTACGCTACTTTAG